>NZ_JCAPET010000033.1:0-51037 GCF_059735245.1 Gorillibacterium sp. sgz306347 | reverse complement strand
CAGGAGGTTAACGAGAACCCTGTTCCTTTTCGCTGGACGTATGGAATAGAAGGATGACTGTAAAAACGTTATTTTAGGATCTATCTACTAGAGGGTGTCCACTTTTTATACTGGCTGCAATAAGATGTTATGTGATTAAATTTCATACATTAACGACTATGTAAATCTTGATATAATAAGATTGGACAAACACTACGGAGATGATTGCTTTGACAAGAGATATAATGATTGGGCTGCATGGTGAAAATCAACCGAGCTGGGCGGTTGGACAACACGCCAACAATGTTTGGTACTTTGAAAACGATCTTGGGGAACAATGGGTGGCAAAAAGGGATGGGGATATCCTTCGTATTACTGGTTTGGACATAGACTGGGAAGAGATAACTCTAACCGTTGAACAAGCGATACCAGAATTGAATCGACTAAAGGAATATCTTTGTATCAAGACGCTTATAAGAATGCCACATGTTCAGTCAGCCGCCGAACAAATAATCCAATCCTATAAAATGTCTGCTGCAACCTCAGATCAAAATATTAAGACACCACTAACAGAGTGGATATTCAACGACATAGAAGCATATTGGCTTGTTTCGGTTTTAGAGGCAGCTGTCCCCAAGATGAAATGGGAAAGAGAAAACAATAATTGATTGAATGATTTCAAGATGCTGTTTGGATTAGTATAAATGAAAGTTACTGGAGGTATTCTATGGTAGCCGTATTGGATAAGGATAGAGTTTTTATGCTAATAAAATTCAGCAACAACAAAAATAATCTGGTTTCTTTGCAAAAGGGTACATTGTGGATGAACAGTGGCAAGTATTTTATCGAAAGGGAAAAGAAAGATGGAGAACAAGGCATAGGGGACAAATATGAAGCAAGTGCCGTTGTCAGCAATGTTCGATTGCGATTTTATAAACAGGATACCGACGAACTGGTACTTGAAGGTGAAGCAGGAAGACTTGGTTACGCTGATGATGCAATCGTGAGTAAACCGATGCTGTGCTTAACACATATAAGCCATGATTCATTAAAAATTATAACAGAGTATGAGGAAAGCGTTGATTGCTGCCTTGATTTTGAAGGCCTTAATAAGGAAAAAATCATTAAAGACTTTGGTGAATATGCTCTTATCATCAGCCCAAATGAATTTTTAGAGCAAGTTAAAAGATCGTTCTCCGAACAAAACATTCGTTTCATTGCTGATAAAGTCAGTTATGAAGACTTTAGTGTTAATTCTCAGAAAAGGCTTGAGGATTACAACAAGGGCAATCCATCTTTGTTCTTCTATAAAGATAAGTCCTTCCAGCATCAGAAGGAGTACAGGATTGTAATACTTAACCATGACACAGATGCAGATAAAGCATTCACGCCGTGCATAGGGAATATGGAGGGGTTTTCCCACTTATTAGAAACTAGGGAGCTTTTCAGTGGGAAGTTTGCATTGAATATTTCCAGAGCATGAAGTGTAGTGTCATAGGTTAAGTTATGTTAATAATGAACGATGTCAGTGATCAGCAAGTAGTTCTGCTCAAAACTTCATCATGGAAAACGGTGGTGGAGCAGTATTGGATAAGACAGAGGTTTATCTAAAAGAAAAATTTTGAGCATCAGGTTTTTGTACCCGACACATAAGATACCTTTTTTATGCAGACAAGCTTGTGTAATTCAAGGCGTATAATGGGATGGAAAACAGCTCATAGGTAGATCGCGGATACTGGGTAATAATTTAGAGTTGAAAGCGAAGTGATTATACATGAAAATCACATTAGAAATGAGTAGGGTTGCTTACGAAATAGCGAAAAAAGTATATGCTGGAAGGTTAACTAGAACCGAGGGTAAAATTGAAATTAACCGAGCCAGTGGTATGAATGAAGGCTCTGCACAAGCCTTCATTACTATATTCCTGGCTATGATGAACGGTGAGGGATATAAAAGAGCTTTTAACAATGATACAAACAAATTTCTACTTGAAAGTATTAGGCATGATTTCGGTGAGGCGTCTTTTATTAAAGCATTAGATGCTGTACAAAAGCACATTGATTATTATTCAACTTTGGGCAAGGGGAATTTATCGGGACTACAAAGTATTGTTGATCAAATGAGGCATAGAGTTGGAAAAGCAATTTAGATTCAAGCGAAACAACTTTGCGCTAAAAGTTCTCAGTAAAGTATCGTATAGTAATCGGAGGTCTTGTGGCCTCCGTTTTTTGTCGTAAGCGTTGGAAATCGCAACTGATGGTAGAAGAAAACAACGGTATTGACACCAAAAGAAGCCGTTATAGCTCCGGTTCACGACCCCAAACTCGTGAATTTTGTTACAAGAGTACCCTCCCCCTATTATTTTTGACTTATTTAGCGATAAATTAGTAAACACATCCCCCATCTTCTTTCTGTCAAAATTCATCTCATAAATGATATTATCGGAAGAATTTGTTCGAAAAATCTTGACAATTCGTCCGATAACACATTATTGTATTGATATAAATTCATCTGATAACACTTGAATGAGGGGTGTGTTTGATGGAAGTGTATATTTCTGCTTTTGAAAAATGGTTGAAGGAAGAGGACAAGGCTGAACAAACGATCAGGTCTTACTTAACCACGCTAAAAAACTTTGTCCGGTGGTTGGAGCAGACAGAGGACACTGTTGCATTAGAGAAGGTAACACCGGTTCACTTGATGGATTATCGCTCCTATTTGATGAACAACCTTGAACAAAAGCCTTCAAGTGTGAATCGAACAATTGCTGCGTTAAAGACCTTCTTTCAATGGGCTTTTGAGACACATCTATTAAGCAACAGTCCGGCGCAGAAAATCAAAATGAAAAGAGTACAACAGAGCATCGCACCGAAGTGGTTAACGGTTCTGGAACAAAACAGACTTTTAAATGTCCTTGAAACGGAACGGAATGAATCCAAACAGGCAAGAGACAAAGCGGTCATATTGACAATGCTTCGTGCAGGTCTTCGAGTTGAGGAAGTATCTGATCTCAAAATTAACGATGTAGATTTGAGACAGAATCAAATCGCTGTTCTTGACGGAAAGGGCGGCAAGTGGAGGATTATCCCGCTCCATCCAGATTTGAAGAAAGCCATAAGGTATTGGCTGACATTCAGGCAAACAAGTCACAAACAAGCCCATCAGGAGAGCCCGTATTTGTTCGTTTCAGAGCGTTCAGGCCAGTTAACGACACGAGGTATTGCTTTTCTGATTGATCGCTATTTAGAGCTTTGTGGGCTGCTTGAACGAGGTCATAATGGTGACAAATTGGAAGGGCAACCTTCTTGCCATTCACTCAGGCATACCTTCTGCAAAACACTAGTAGACAGAGGGGTGTCTATTCATGATGTTGCTAGACTAGCTGGACATGATTCGATTCAAACCACGCAAAGGTATGTTGAGCCGTCAAAAGATGACCTAAGGGCTGCGATTAACAAAATATAATCGGGAGGGAAAGCCATCTATGAGGAAGAGTGAGATCATCGAGACCATAGAGGAGCTATGTACTGACAATTCTGATTCGTTTATCGCTGATATTGTTGATACGCTTAATCTATGGGGTTCTCGCCAAAACCTGAACTTAACTTTGATTCGTTTTTCCGCAAGGAAGCAAATGTGATTACACATTATTGTTTTAGAAATACCCACCTAGAGAGCATACATGCCGAAGCAGTAGCATTCGATGATAAAGCCATGAAGAGGCTTATGCTTGAATCCAGCGTGAAAATAAGCCAATGGATGAAGTTTAGGGACTCATAAACTCCGAGGAAGAAGGTATTCAAACATATACTTTTTTGATCAATATCTATCATTCCATTCACATTGACCAATGGATTACAGATGAATCTGTTGTTGCATTTGGAGTTACAGAAGCATAAGGTTAAAACAAGTTGAGCGAAATATCCCATACGGACTATCAAACGAGCCTTTATTAGTTAATTGTATCGGGTGTTAAGGGCACTTTCCTACATACGAGGGCATTTTGTAATAATTCGATGATGAAGGATAGGTTTCTCAATTTTTTTTGCCAAACATATGCTCGCTGACATCGTATAGCCAAAATTTCATGCTAGAATATTATTAACAGCATTTAATATCTTAGGCTTGTCGAAAAAAGGATATGTGATCTTGAAGTTGAATTAGTATAAAGGACTATTTAGCCTCATCTAGGAGGGAATCACTTGAATAAAAAAGACCTCTCAGAGCGCGACATCTGTTCCAAATACATAACTCCGTCATTAGTTCAGTCAGGTTGGGATTTACAAAAGCAGATACGCGAAGAAGTAACTTTCACTGACGGACGAATAATTGTACGCAAGAAAGTTGTTACACGCGGCGAGAAAAAGCGTGCCGATTTTATCCTTTACTATAAAGCGAACATGCCAATTGCCATTATTGAAGCAAAAGATAATAAGCATTCCATTGGAGCTGGGATGCAACAAGCGATTAATTATGGAGATATTTTGGATATCCCCTTTGTCTATTCATCGAATGGTGATGGGTTTATTGAACATGATCGGACAGTCACTACGGGAGCGGTTGAACGGGAGCTTGCTTTGTCACAATTCCCTTCTCCTGAAGAGCTTTGGCATCGATATAAAGTCGCTAAAAGTATCGACACCAAAACTGAGGAAACGATTGTTGAAGACTATTACTTTACGCAGGAATCCAAAAGTCCTCGTTATTATCAACGAATTGCAATTAACCGAGCAGTTGAAGCCATCGCTAAAGGTCAAGACAGAATCCTTCTTGTTATGGCTACCGGTACTGGAAAAACTTATACTGCTTTTCAAATCATTTATCGTTTATGGAAGTCAAAAACTAAAAAGCGTATTTTGTTCCTTGCCGATAGAAACATTCTCGTTGATCAGACCATGACAAATGATTTCGCTCCATTTGGCGATAAAATGACGAAGATCAAAAATAGGAAGGTCGATAAAGCTCACGAAATTTATCTCGCCCTTTATCAAGGAATATCTGGCTCAGAGGATTTTCAAAATGCTTATAAAGAGTTTTCAAAAGATTTTTTTGATCTCATCATTATTGATGAGTGTCACCGCGGAAGTGCTAAAGAAGATTCTGCATGGAGAGAAATCCTTGAGTATTTTTCCTCTGCAACTCATGTAGGTTTGACAGCTACACCTAAAGAAACAAAAGATACATCAAACATTAGCTATTTTGGGGAACCAATCTATACCTACTCGTTAAAACAAGGTATTGAAGATGGTTTCTTAGCCCCATATAAAGTTATTCGAGTGTTACTTGACAAGGATGTTGAAGGTTTTCGTCCGACAAAAGGTCAGCGAGATAAATATGGATATGAAATTCAAGATCGAGAATATAACATTAAAGACTATGACAAAAATCTAATATTGGAGAAGCGTACTCGGACAGTTGCGAAAATGGTTTCAGATTACCTGAAATCAAACCAATCGCGTATGGCGAAAACGATTTTTTTCTGTGTTGATATTTATCATGCCGAACGCATGCGTCAGGCGCTTGTAAACGAAAATGCTGATATGGTCGCCAAGAACTCTAAATATGTAATGCGTATTACGGGAGACAATGAGGAAGGTAAGGCAGAATTAGATAACTTTATCGACCCTAATGAACCATATCCAGTACTTGTTACGACAAGTAAACTCATGACTACCGGAGTTGACGCAAAAACATGCCAGTTCATTGTACTTGATTCCAATATCAACAGCATGATTGAGTTCAAGCAGATTATTGGTCGCGGAACAAGGATACGAGAGGATTTTGGCAAGTTATACTTTACGATTATTGATTTCCGTAATGTAACAAAGCTTTTTGCTGACCCGGATTTTGATGGAGACCCTGTTGTTGTCATTGATACAGGGGGGGATGGTATTCCTCCAAGTGGCGGAGATGGTGATGATGACGATGATGATGGCCGTAATGGTGGAAACGACAATCCCCCTAATCCTCCACCTGGTGGAGGAGGGATAATAAATGACCCCCCAGCAAAATATTATGTGCACAATGTCGAAGTGAAGGTACTAAATCATCGTGTTTACTATTACGATAAAGATGGAAAATTGATCACCGAATCATTGATTGATTATACGAAAAAGAATGTCAAAAATGAGTTCAAATCTCTAAATGACTTTCTTCAAAAGTGGAATGCTGCGGATAAGAAAGAAGCAGTGATAAAAGAACTTGAAGCACAAGGAATATTGATTGATGAACTACAAGATGAAGTGGGAAAGGACCTAGACCCCTTTGATCTTATTTGTCATGTAGCTTTCGATCAACCCCCTCTCACCCGCCGTGAGAGAGCTGAACAAGTAAAGAAGCGTAATTATTTTGGTAAGTATAGTGATCAAGCAAGGGTAGTGTTAGAAGCATTGCTGGAAAAGTATGCGGACACCGGAATCGAGAATTTAGAAAGTATCGAAGTATTAAAAATCCCTGAATTTCAGTCCTTTGGTTCACCAATTGAAATTGTTAAACGGTTTGGCGGTAAACAGGGATATATGACAGCTATAAAGGAATTAGGCAAGGTAATCTATTCAGCTTAGAGGCAGTCTTAGGGGGAACTATTGATGTCTATTTCAGCGATTATCAAATCGGTACAAGATACAATGCGAAAAGACGCAGGTGTTGATGGAGATGCCCAGCGTATTTCTCAATTGGTGTGGATGGTCTTCTTGAAAGTTTTCGATGCAAAGGAAGAAGAATGGGAATTGATGCGCGATGAGTATCGTCCAATAATTCTAGAAGGATTACGCTGGAGAGACTGGGCAGCTAATGATGAGGGGATGACAGGCGATGAATTGCTTGATTTCGTCAACAATAAGCTATTCAAAGAACTCAAAGAAATGGAACTAAATGAATATAGTGATCCTAAGGCTTTTATCGTAAAAGCGGTATTTGAGGACTCTTATAACTACATGAAATCCGGCACTCTGATGCGTCAGGTAATTAACAAGCTAAATGAGATTGATTTTACAACACAACAAGATCGCCATATGTTTAATGACATTTACGAGAATATATTGAAGGACCTGCAAAACGCTGGTAATGCTGGTGAGTACTACACTCCTCGTCCTGTCACACAGTTTGTTGTCGACATGGTTAATCCTAAGCTGGGTGAGAAGGTTCTCGATTTCGCTTGCGGAACGGGTGGGTATCTAACTAGCACAATAGAACACTTTAAGAAAACAAAGCAAATCAGAAGTGTAGAGGATTATCAGTTTTTGCAAGAAACCATTATGGGGATAGAAAAGAAACCACTGCCACATATGCTTGCGGTAACTAATTTGATTCTACATGATATAGATGCACCTAAAATTAGGCATGATAATTCACTCACAAAGAATGTTCGTGAATACCGCCCCATCGATCAAGTTGATGTTATCGTAACGAATCCGCCGTTTGGGGGGATTGAAGAAGATGGCGTTGAGATCAATTTCCCAGAAAAGTTTCGTACAAAAGAAACAGCTGATTTGTTCATGGTATTGTTGATGTATCTTCTCAAAGATGGTGGTAGGGCAGGAATTGTTCTGCCGGATGGCTTCTTATTTGGGGAAGGTGTAAAAACAGCAATAAAAGAAAAGTTACTCGAAGAGTTTAATCTACATACTATTGTTCGGTTGCCAAACGGAGTTTTTGCACCATATACGGGAATTAATACGAACTTGTTGTTCTTCGAGAAAGGCAAACCGACAGAAGAAATTTGGTACTTCGAGCATTCTCTTCCACAGGGGGTTAAGAACTATACTAAAACCAAACCGATTCGTATTGAAGAATTTCAATTGGAGAAAAAATGGTGGAATGATCGTGTAGAAAATGAGTTTGCTTGGAAGGTCAGTTTTGATGAAGTAAAAAAACGGAACTACAATCTAGACATTAAGAATCCTATTTCAGAACAAAATGTTGACAATCGTTCTACTAACGAAATAATTAGGGATTTGTTACAAACAGAAAATAAAATCATATCACTTCTTGAGATGTTGAAAAAAGAACTATCGGTTGGTGATAAGCTATGAAATTCTCTCATCCGATGGTAAAGATGAAAGAAGTTTTGTCCCCAATATCACGCGAAGTACAACCTAAATCTGGAGTAGAATATCGACAAATTGGTGTAAAATGGTGGGGAAAAGGAGCGTATGAAAGAGAAGCGGTTAGAGGAGACGACACTAAGTACAAAAAATTCAATCAGATTAAAACTGATGATGTGGTAATCAACAAAATTTGGGCTCGTCATGGAAGTGTGTGCGTAATACCTAAGGAGCTTAATGATTGTTATGTCTCTTCTGAGTTTCCTATTTTCACAATAGTCAAAGAGAAGTTATCCCCTCGCTGGTTTCAGATAATTACTCAAATGAAGTTTTTCTGGACCCAATGTGATAAATATTCAAGTGGTACCAGTGGTCAGAATAGAATAAAACCTAATATGTTTTTGGAAATAGAAATTCCACTTCCCGCTCTTGAAGAACAAATGAAGCTTATTGATATAATTGATAGATATAATGATCAGTTACTGAATGTTTCAGCCCATAGAGACAGGGTAATCAATGATTTTCAGAAATTAAAAAACTCAATCCTGCAAGAAGCCGTACAGGGAAAACTTATATCGCAAGACGCGAATGATGAACCAGCAAACATATTGTTGGATAAAATCAAAGCATATAAAGAGTCATTTCCCCAAGATAAAAAAAACAAGAAAGAGAAACCATTAGCACCTATTAGAATGGATGAGAATCCTTATGAACTTCCTAAGGGATGGGAATGGGTAAGATTAGGGGAAATAGCTAGAATAATTAACGGTAGGGCATATAAGCGGGAGGAACTACTAGAATCGGGTAAAACCACTGTATTAAGAGTTGGAAACCTTTTTACAAATTCAAATTGGTACTACTCTGATTTAGAACTGGATGAAGATAAATATTGTGAAGATGGCGACTTAATTTATGCCTGGTCGGCATCATTTGGACCAAGAATCTGGAAAGGTCCAAAAGTTATATATCATTACCACATATGGAAAATCGAATTGAATAAATTTGTTAATAAAAAATTTTTATATTATATGCTTCAATGGGATACAGAGAATATAAAGTCACAGGGAAAAGGTATTGCTATATTACACTTGACCAAAGCTCAAATGGAGAAGAGAATAATAGCGATCCCTCCCTTAAATGAACAAAATCGTATTGTTGAAAAAGTCGACCAACTCATGGAACTCTGTAGTAAGTTAGAACGATTCATTGAACAATCAAAAGAAGATAGTGAGCGATTGATGCAAGCAGTATTGCATGAAGCATTTAACAAATCAGAAACGGTTATTAATTTTCCCACTCAAAGCCTCGGTGAAGGAAGTGACTGGGAAATCGCGGCTCGTGCAGATGGAGGTATTGATCCTGAAACCAAAACTAAGATTTCAAATCGAGTAACTGAATTACTCAGCAAAACTAACAAATGATACCTATAAACAGTGCGCGGCAGGTGCTTCAAAAATTTATTGTTACAGAGGCACCTGCATTAATGCTAAATCAAATATTTGAGCACTATAAAATCATTTATGACGAGATGGAGTATAATAATCCGAACTTTATGGGGAGTTTAATTCGAGCTGGAGGAAAAACGCTCATTCTTGTGAATACTGACATAAAGAATGTGGGGCGTATTAACTTTACCAAAGCACATGAACTTGGGCATTTTTGTCTAAATCATAAGGGTGAGCAATTCCAATGTTCTCGAATCAACATGCTGGATTTTACTACAAACCCAATAGAAGTCGAAGCGAATCAGTTTGCCCAAGAATTTTTACTGCCGGAGCAGATGGTTAAACCACTTTGTCTTTCAGCACCATTTGATTTCCAAACGATAAAAGGGATAAGCGACCACTTCTTGGTTTCTAAGCTTGCTGCTGTATTTCGGATATTGGAATATACTTCGGGGAATTATGCCTTCATATATTCAAAAGATGGGGTAATAACCCATTCTAAAATGTCTGGCAATCTTATCGGGAAGGTTACTCTCAGATATCCCGGTCAACAAATCGATTCAAAATCAAACGCTTTTTCCGTTCTGTATGGAGAGACATTGTCAAATGACTACACATCCATCGATTCGTCGATTTGGATAAAGAAAAACCACTCTTCGCAAAAAATTGCTATCAAGGAATTTTCGCGGGCTAACAAAGCTTCCCGAACTGTTATGACACTCCTAAAGATAAATTTCGCGTAAACACCCGATATTATAATATTGACCAAATCTTATCATTTTCTTAGGGCTATTTTGCCCATAAATTCTCCGATTGAAACCCGATAAAGTCATCGGTAAATCATCATTCAGAAGTCGCCTGGACGCGCGGCAACATCGACAGCATTTCGCACCTGTTCGGCTACACCATCAACATCTCCAAGGCGAAGCCGACTAACAGTGAGTTCATCGCAATGGTGGCGGATAAGCTGAGGATTGAGCATAAGGTTTCGTAAACTTCGTAGGTATCACGTTTTTTGACGGTGAATGAGCGCTGACATAGCGCCTGTTCGGATGAATTTTACGCAACGATCGTTCCGGTAAACTTGAAGCAGAAGTGCGGGCACGTGGGGTATCTCATCGCTGCCCCGATTAATAACACGAAATGTAAATAGCGCCACCCTAACGGATTCGTTCGTCGGGGGGGCGCTATTCTTTGCAAGGGGTTTATAAAAAATGTGGTTAATGCTCAATTATTTTAGAATTGGTCGTAGTAATCCCCGACCCACTTATATATGTAGAGTTAAGGTGCTTCTCTATCCCTTTCGCCGTCGTGAAATCGTGTTTTGGCGGTGAAGATTTTGGTGACGGCTTAGGTGTGGGTTTGGCAGTTGTGGTACCTTTGGCGTATGTATAGTCTGCGATTGGAGTGAATACTAGCGGGAAGACTAATAGCGTCGTTAGAGCGGCCGCTACGACTTTCATACTAAATTTCATCGTTAAGTAACATAAAAGTGGAAAACGATCTATACATTTCCGGACGCTATTAGCTCAAGGAGGGCAGATACGGCCTAATCCACATTTAAGCTCGCAGGGTGATTACATTCTTTTTCGTACGTCAGTTGTGGCATAGAAACACTCCTAAATTCCTTAAAAAGTTCAGAATCTTGGAATAAAATACAATGCGTTTCATAATAGAAACCCGTACAATGTACAAAGAAATGAAAAAAATGGTAGGCCACTTTTTAGAGAGAAAGAGGGACTTATTTGAAAAAAGCGTTGATTATGTTACTCGGTGCAGCGTTGCTTGCAGGAGGAGCAGGATGCTCCAAAGAGAAGAAGGCGGATTTTCGGGACTTGGCTTGGGGAAGTACAGTCGATCAAGTGGTGGAGGCAGAGGCGGAGAAAGGAAATAAGATCCCCGTACGTGAAGAAGAAGGGGAAGATTTATTGCTGACCTATGAAAATATCATGGTGTCCGGCTTGCCGGCCGATGTTGTTTTTACTTTCAGGAGAACACTGGAAAAAGAGGAATATAAATACCAGTTTGCTGCGGAAGACCAAGCTTTTATAAAGCTGGAAGCAGAATTTATGGCTGAAACGAATGAAGAAAGAAAAAAGGAATTGGAAGAGAAGGTAAACGAATCGTACAAAAAATTAGAAGAGAAATTTGAAGCTCTTCCTGCAAGTCTTGCTTTCACGGACTTTCTGCTGGTGGAGGGAGAATACCACTTTAAAGATTCGGACAAGGACGTTTCAGAGAAGATAAAAGCAGACCTTGTGGAAGCGTATGGGGCAAACCCTTATGAAGGTGACCATTCTTTCTCATGGTTTACCGACTCTTCTTTAATCTATTTTTCCGATGGTGATTATGTCGATTATAGCGGTCATTACAAGGAATTAAAACCTTTCGGCAAAAAAAGCAGCGAAATTAATGATCTCTAATTCATGGGTGTAATCTTACGATAAGGGTGTTGTGATTGAAAAACTATAAGGCCATTCTATCCGTCTTTTTCATTTTTGTTTTGCTCGCCTCCGCCTGTTCTTCTTTCGATCCGGAAAAGGTCCGGAAAGAAGCAAACGAGGCATTGACGCAAAAAAATTATCCTTTGTTCCAGGAAAAAGTGACGGAACTGAAGGAGAAGGATTCAGAAGAATTTAATCTCTACCTGGAGGGGCTAAAGAAGAACCCGCTGTTCCTCGTCGACAGTTATCCAACCATAGATGAATGGGATGCCGGCATCCAAACCTTAAACGAGTTGACGCAAGCGGCACCGGATGTTGCGCCTTTGACCTCGCCGGTGATCGGAGCCCTTTCGGATTTTAAAGCCTACCGGGAGGTTATAGCTACGGCAAAAGGGAGTATTATCCAAAACTTTACCGCTGACATCGAGAATGTGTTAACCATGGCCCAGCCCATTATCCTGATGAATAGCATGGAAAAAGTCGAAGAAGCAAAAAACTACCCTGAAAAATTAAGCTCTCAAGTCAACTCCACCATCATACGCCTGGAAGGGGTTAGGCCCTCGGAGAAAAATGAGAAACAGCACAGCTCGCTCTTGGAGGCCTTAAAAACTTTCAAAGATAAGCTGGATAACAAAACCCGTTTCTTGGCCAATAACAAAATATCAATTGTCAGCAATATCGAATATTCGCTGGAGGGCAGTTCGTTAGGTATAGTCGAACTCAATAATTTGATGGCGGAGGATCTTCGGCTCAATGATGAACTGCAAGCTGCGGCAAAAGACTTGAGGCAACGGGCCATTGAAATGAAGTAATGCTCTTACCCCAACCGAAATCCCGCGAACTGGCTCGCCGCCAAATAAAGCACATATAACAGCGCCAAATACAGAACCGCCGTGACCGCCGCTTTGCGGCGGTCTTTGCGTTTCTTTTTTTCCTTTTCCTCGTCCTCGCGCTCCTTCTCCACATCCATGCGGGCGTTGTGGCGCACGATTTCCCGTTCGTACAGCGGACTGTTCTTGTCCATCGGACATCCCTCCCCTATAACATATGCGGCGGGAAGGGCATTCATCCCGGGATTCACGGAGTCTCGAACCACGCCTTTAAGCCGGCAATCACCAAAGCAGGAACAGGCAGCAGCGGTGGGTCGTACCAGATTATTTCCAGTAATCCTATGTATTCGATTGATATACGATGTGCTATACTGATATTGCAACCGGATGAGACGACCGGTTGCCTTCATAACCATTTTTTCTCCTTAATTTGGCCGTTGGCGCTTTGATCGCCAGCGGTTTTTTTTATACCCTGCACTTCCTGTTGTTAAAAAAATGGTACAGCGAAAACCCTTGCGCTATAGGAGGTTGCTCCTATTATGCAAAATCATCCACCAATTTACTATTGATTATGTGTTTTTCGCATGATACCTTAGACAAGGATTAAATTTTGCCGAATCTGGTCGTTCCAACCGGTACGGGGGACCTAATTTGGGGTGAACGTTCGCCGGACGTCAAAGCGAACCAGGGAAAACCTCTTCCCGAACCCGTCAACTAACCCCGAAGGCTATAGGAGGAAGTTTGCCCTTTGAACCGTTTTTGCAAAGCAGCCCTCATGTCTTCTGTCGTTTTTGCCTCCGGTCTTCTTTGGGCTTCGCATTCCGAAGCCGCAGCTAACGTGAAAGTACAGGTAAATGACACGCTGGTGCGTTTTCCGGACGCACAGCCGTACGTGGACAAAAGCAGCCGGGTCCAGGTGCCGGTTACGGTAGTCTCGCAAAAAATGGGCTACAGCATCAGCTCGGTGCCCAAGGGAAAGCAAGTGCAAATTACGATTGCCAACAAAGACCGGAAAATCGTTCTGAAAACCGGCGAAAATAAAGCCGTCGTCAACGGCAAAACCGTCAAGCTCGATACCAATGCGCAAGTCTCCAAGGGAAGAACCTACGTCCCGGTCCGTTTTATATCGGAATCGTTTGACAGCTCCGTCAAATGGGACAGTAAAAACGATCTCGCCATCGTCAACACGGACGGGAAAGACCACAAGCCGGCCTATATCAAGCCGGACGATACCGAAACGGTTATAACGAACGCAAAAAAATACATGGGCACGCCCTATCGTTACGGCGGCACCACGCCTAATGGATTTGACTGCTCCGGGTTTGTTCAGTACATCTTTAACCAGCAGAAGGTCAAGCTTCCCCGTACCGCCAACAGCATGCTGTCGGCAAGCGGAAGCAAAGTGTTTCAACCGCAGGCCGGAGACCTGGTTTTCTTCTCCAACAGCGGGAAAGCGCCGGCTACGCATGTCGGGATTTCGCTGGGCAACGGGAAGTTTATTTCCTCAACCACTTCGGATGGGGTACGGGTGGATTCGCTGACCACCGGCTACTGGGGCAACCGCTATTTTGCCGCCCGCCGGGTATTCTAATTCATTTGCTTCCATCTGATATACTTACGTATGGATTACACAAGCCGTCCGATTTTTCTGCATTGGTTTTTCTTAACCAGGCACAAGCGGATTGAAACCGGCCGGACGATGCAAATAACAGGAAATGACCAGAACGGCCCGCCGGCGAATCGGATGATCGCGAGGGCCGTTTTTGCGTTCGCGGTGGTGCGGTCCGGGAAACTGTGCTAAAATTTCTCCGCAAACGTGTAGAATCGGTCGAGGGGGAATCGTCATGTCCAAAACCTATGACATCGCCGTGTTGGGCGGAGGCGTAGGAGGCTATACAGCGGCGATCCGGGCGGCGCAGCTCGGCATGAGCGTCGCTTTGGTGGAACGCGGGAAACTGGGAGGCACCTGTCTGCATCGGGGCTGCATCCCCACGAAGGCTCTGCTGCGAAGCGCAGAGCTGTATGCGGATGCTCGGGACGGGGAAGCGTTCGGCATCACGGCGGCGGAGCTTCGGTTTGACCTGGCCAAGGCGCAAAGCCGAAAGGCGGGCATTGTGGAGAAGCTTCACAAAGGCGTCCAGTATTTGATGAAGAAAAACAAAATTGACGTATACAGCGGTACGGGCCGGCTGATCGGGCCCTCCATTTTTTCGCCGCGCGCGGGAAGCATCGCGTTTGAAGCGGAAAGCGGGGAGTCGGAAACGATCATACCGGGTCACCTGATTCTGGCGACGGGCTCCCGCCCCCGCACCCTTCCGGGTCTGCAGCCGGACGGAAAAAGGATTCTGCTGAGCGATGACGCGCTGGAGCTTGGCGAGGTTCCCAAGTCGGTCTTGATCGTGGGAGGCGGCGTGATCGGCTGCGAGTTCGCATCCATGCTGAACGACTTTGGCGCAGACGTTACGGTGATCGAATACGCCAACCGTCTTCTGCCGCAGGAAGACGAAGACATCTCCCGGGAGATGGAGCGGCATTTTCGCAAAGCGGGCATCCGGGTCGTCACGAACGCAAAGGTGCTGCCGGAAACCGTACAAGCCGGGGATGAAGACGTTCGGCTTACGGCGGAGGCGGGAGAGAAAACCGAAGCGTATAGCGCCGATATCGTGATTGTCGCCGTCGGCCGCGCCGGGAACACGGAAGGCATCGGACTGGAGAATACCGACATTGTGGTGGACAAAGGGTTTGTCAAAACGGACGGCTTCCTGCAAACGGCGGAAGGGCATATTTACGCGGTCGGCGACGTGAACGGGCGGATGCAGCTTGCCCACGCCGCCGCCCATCAGGGCATTACCGCCGTGGAACGGATCGCCGGCCTGGCGCCTCACCCGTTCGATGCGCTGGCCATTCCCCGGTGCGTGTATACCCGTTTCCAGGCAGCAGGCCTGGGCCTTACCGAAAAGCAGGCGAAGGAACAAGGCAAAAACGTGAAGGTCGGCCGGTTCCCCTTCAGCGCCTTGGGCAAAGCGATGGTACAGGGCGAAACGGGAGGCTTCGTCAAAGTTGTCGCGGACCGGGACAGCGAGGACTTGCTGGGCGTCCATATGATCGGTCCGCACGTGACCGAGCTGATCGGAGAAGCTTCCCTGGCCCGGTTCCTCAACGCGACCGCTTGGGAAACGGGAAGCGCCGTGCACCCGCACCCGACTCTGTCGGAGGCGCTTGCCGAAGCCATGCTGGCGGTAGACGGCCGGGCTTTGAATTTGTAGAAGCCGGCTTCCGGCGAAAAAAAGTAAAAGAGACGATTTTCCGCCGGTCCGGCAGGGCGCGGCGTTTTTTTTGCCCGGAGGCGGAGAAAAGGGATTTTGTTTTCATCCTGGAGGCGAGTTGTGGTATAGTATATCTATGGTCAAGTATTAGGACCAGGTATTAAAAAAATCGGGAAGCGCCGCAGGCGTATAACAGCCTGATAAGGCCCTCAAGGAGGCTGACTCCGTTGTCGATCGGCCAATTGGCAAAGCACAGAGGATTGGGTTTATCCGATGAACAGGCAATCCGCATGTATGCGACGATGGTGAAAACAAGAAAATTTGACGAAATCGTTCTCATGCTTCAGCGCACCGGCAAAGTCGCGTTTTTCGTTTCGGGAATCGGGCAGGAGGCCTGTCAGGTGGCGGCCGCTTTTGCACTGGAGCACCACAAGGATTATTTTTTGCCCTATTACCGGGATTACGGGTTTGTTTTGTCGGTGGGCATGACTTTAAACGAACTGATGCTGTCCGTTATGAACAAGGCGGAAGACCCGACGAGCGGGGGGCGGCAGATGGTCGGCCATTTCAGCCACCGGGAGCACCACATTGTAACCGGGTCCAGTCCCGTCACGACCCAGGTGCCTCACGCCGTCGGCTTCGCCTTGGCGGCCAAGATGAAGAAGCAGGATTTCGTTTCCTACGTCACCTTTGGAGAAGGCTCCAGCAACCAGGGAGATTTCCACGAAGGGTGCAACTTTGCGGGTGTGCATAAGCTCCCCGTTATTTTCCTGTGCGAGAACAACCAGTACGCCATTTCCATTCCGGTTCACCGCCAGGTCGCCGGCAATGTGTATGAACGGGCGAAAGGGTACGGCTTCCCGGGCGTCCGGGTGGACGGCAACGATCCTTTGGAAGTCTACCGCGTCGTCAAAGAAGCCCGCGAACGGGCGGTGCGCGGCGAAGGCCCGACCCTGATTGAAGCGATGATGTACCGCCTTTCTCCGCACTCCACGTCGGACAACGACCTGCTGTACCGCAGCAAGGAAGAAATCGAGGAGCACCGCCGGCAGGACGGCGTTCCGCGCTATCGCGATTATCTGATCGGCTGCGGGCTGTGGAGCGAGGAGCAGGACAAAGAGCTGCTGGCCGAAACGGAAAAAGAAGTCCGGGCGGCGATCCGGTACGCCGAGGAAGCGCCTTACGCGCCGGCGGAGGATTTGTACCGGCACGTCTACGCGGAAACGGCGGAGGGAGAATAAAGATGGCGGTCATTACCTATTTGGAAGCGATTCGCACCGCGATGCAGGAAGAGATGCTGCGGGACGACAATGTGTTTGTTCTGGGCGAGGACGTGGGCAAAGGAGGCGTTTTTAACGCCACCAAAGGGTTCCGCGACCAGTTTGGCGAAGAGCGCTGCATGGATACGCCGCTGGCCGAATCGGCCATTGCGGGTGTTGCTATCGGCGCTGCAATGTACGGCATGCGGCCGGTGGCGGAGATGCAGTTTGCCGATTTCATTCTGCCCGCCACCAATCAGATCATCAGCGAAGCGGCGAAAATCCGCTACCGCTCCAACAACGACTGGCACTGCCCGGTCGTGATCCGCGCTCCTTATGGCGCTACCGGCGGCAGCGCGCTTTATCATTCGCAGTGCACGGAGTCGGTCTTTTTCGGCACGCCGGGGCTCAAGATGGTCGCCCCTTCGAACCCTTACGACGCCAAAGGGCTGCTGAAGGCGGCCATCCGCGACGAGGACCCGGTCCTGTTCTTTGAGCACAAAAAATGCTACCTGGCCGTCACCGGCGAGGTGCCCGAGGACGACTATATCGTGCCGATCGGCAAAGCCCGGGTTGCGCGCGAGGGGGAAGACATTACGGTCATCTCCTACGGCATGGCGGTCAATCATTGCCTGAAGGCGGCCGAAGCATTGGCGGCCGAAGGCGTAAGCGTGCATCTGCTTGACCTGCGTTCGCTCGCCCCGCTCGACAAGGACGCCATCCTGGAGGCGGCCGCGAAAACAGGCAAAGTGCTGATTGTCCACGAAGACAACAAAACCGGCGGCGTTGGGGCGGAGGTGTCCGCCATCATTACGGAAGAGCTGTTTTACGACCTGGATGCTCCGGTCATGCGGCTGTGCGGCCCGGACGTGCCCGCCGTCAGCATGAACCCGGTCCACGAAAAAGCGTTCCTGTTGAACCCGGATAAAATCGCCGACGCCATGCGCAAGCTGGCGCAGATCTGACGAAAACCCGGCGGACGGAAGGTAGAGGTCCGCTGCAATAGAGAAAGAGAATGGGGAAGAAACGAGGGTATGCAATGAGCGAAATGAACAGACAGGGGACGCCGGTTCCCGTTCCGCATTTGGCGGAAAGCCTTGTATCCGCGACCGTCGGCAAGTGGCTGAAAGCCCCCGGCGACTACGTGGCCCAGTACGAGGTGCTGTGCGAGCTGATTACCGAAAAGGTGAACGTGGAGATGCCGTCTCCTTTTGAAGGCACGCTGACGGAAATCGTCGTCCCGGAAGGGGAGACGGCGAACGTGGGCGATCCGATCTGCTATATCGCCGAGCAGGGAGCGGAGAGCGCCGCGCCGGCAACGGCGGACGGCCGCGCGGCTGCGGCCGCCGTTCCCGCTGCGGCGGCGCCGCAAGCCGGAATCGCCGGGGCAGGCGCGCAAGCGGCCGCAGCGGCCGGCGGCCCGATGAGCGGCCGCTATTCGCCGGCCGTGCTGAAGCTGGCCGCCGAGCGCGGCATCGCGCTTGCGGACGTGCCCGGCACGGGCCTCGGCGGCCGCGTCACGCGCAAGGACGTGCTCGCCTACGCCGAGCGCGGCCCGGCGGCGGTCCCGGCGCAGCCTGCGCCGCAAGCCGCTGCGGCCGCTCCGGCGCCGGCTCCTGCGGCCCTGCCGGCTGCGCAAGCGCCCGCTCCCGCTGCAGCCGCCGCTCCGCCGGCAGTTCCGGCCCAGGCGCTGCACGTGCCCGTGCGCTCCACGGGTCTGCACCTGACGGCCGAGCCGGCTACGCCGCTGGCGGACATCCCGGCCGCCGGCAACGGCCGCGGTGAAACGCTGCTTGACGTCACGCCGGTCCGCGCCACCATCGCGACCCGGATGCGGCAGAGCATCTCGGAAATTCCGCACGCGTGGACGATGGTGGAGGTCGATGTAACCAATCTGGTGCTGCTGCGCAGCAAGCTCAAGGACGAATTCATGCGCCGCGAAGGAGTCAACCTGACCTACCTCGCGTTTGTGCTGAAAGCTGTCGTCAATGCGATCAAGGATTATCCGATCCTGAACTCGGTTTGGGCGGTGGACAAAATCATCGTCAAACGGGACATTAACATCTCCCTGGCCGTCGGCACCGAAGACATGGTCATTACGCCGGTCATCAAACGGGCCGACCAGAAAAACATCGCCGGTCTGGCCCAGGAGATCGACAATCTGACCAAACGGGCGCGCTCCGGCAAGCTCAGCCTGGACGATCTGCAGGGTGGAACCTTTACCGTCAACAACACCGGTTCCTTCGGTTCCATCCTGTCGTATCCGATCATCAACTACCCGCAGGCGGCGATTTTGACGTTTGAATCCATCGTCAAAAAGCCGGTCGTCATCAACGACATGATCGCGGTCCGTTCCATGGCCAACATGTGCCTGTCGCTCGACCACCGCATTCTGGACGGCGTCATTTGCGGACGCTTCCTGCAGCGGGTCAAGGAAAACCTGGAAAGCTACGGGCCGGACACTTCGCTGTATTAAGTCCCCCAAAACCAACAAACCTTCGCGAGGCCGCCGGGCCTGCGAAGGTTTGTTTGTTCAGGCAGGTTCGCCCGCCGGTATAAGTCCGTCCCGTACCGATGTCCGGGACGCATGGGCGCAGCACGTTTAGTACAGCATAGACTCGAACGCGAGCAGAACGGTCGAAAGCAGCATGGCGCCGAGCATCAGCCACACGACGAAGCGAAACCAGAACTTTCTTTTCAAGAGCGCGACTCCCCTTTTCATGGCTTGTGGAAACGAGTAAGATGAGAAGGAATGCTTTTTTCTTATTGTAAAGGTTATCAAAAAAGATGTCACGCCGCGGCACGGCGAATCGGAGGAATAAAAGATGGTACAGCAGGAACGCGTGGTAAACGAATTTCTCGAATTGATCCGGGTGGACAGCGAAACCAAGCACGAGCGGGTCATTGCCGATCTCCTGAAGCAAAAGCTGGCGGCTTTCGGCCTGCAGGTGCTGGAGGACGATACGGCCAAGGTTACCGGGCACGGGGCCGGCAATCTGATCTGCACGATTCCGGCGACCG
The DNA here is from genome assembly GCF_059735245.1 of Gorillibacterium sp. sgz306347. NCBI lineage: Bacteria > Bacillati > Bacillota > Bacilli > Caryophanales > Paenibacillaceae > Gorillibacterium > Gorillibacterium sp. sgz306347. The sequence continues at coordinate 30,748 of NZ_JCAPET010000033.1, read as the reverse complement.
CAGGCGGCGCTTCTGCGCCGAAGCTGCTTTTTACCTGCCACATGGACACGGTGACGCCCGGCAACGGGATCAAGCCGCAGCTCGGGGAAGACGGGTACATAACGAGCGACGGCACCACCATTCTCGGAGCCGACGACAAAGCGGGCGTTGCCGCTCTGTTTGAGGCGATGCGCGTCCTGCGGGAAGAAAACCTGGAGCACCCGCAAATTCAGCTGATCCTTACGGTCGGCGAGGAATCCGGCCTGGTCGGCTCGCGGGCGATGAACCCGAAGCAGCTGGACGCCGACTACGGCTTTGCGCTTGATTCGAGCGGAGAGTTTGGCGGCATCGCCATCGCCGCTCCGTCACAGGTACGGATGTACATCACCTTCCGGGGCAAAACGGCGCACGCCGGGGTCAACCCCGAGGACGGCATCAGCGCGATCACCGTCGCGAGCCGCGCCGTCTCGAAGATGCGCCTGGGCCGGATCGACAAGGACACGACAGCGAATATCGGGCGTTTCTCCGGCGGAGCGGAGACGAAAACGAACATCGTTTGCGAAGTGGCGGAGCTGGAAGCGGAAGCGCGCAGCCTGTTCAAGGAGAAGCTGGAGAAGCAGATCGCCTCGATGCGGGAAGCGAGCGAGCAGGCGGCGGCGGAAATGGGCGCAACGGTTGATTTCCGCCCCGTCCATTTGTATCCTTCGTTCTTTTTCGAGGACGACGCTCCTATCCTGGAGCTGACGAAGCGCGCGCTCCGCAAGGCCGGCGTGGCGGAGCCGAAGACGTTCCAGACGGGCGGCGGCAGCGACGCCAACGTCTTTAACGGCCACGGCGTGCCAACGGTCAACCTGTCGGTCGGCTACGAGCACATTCACACGACAAAGGAACGGATCCGGGCGGTAAACCTGGCGAAGCTGGCGGAAGCCGTAATTGCCATCACCCAGGAGGCGCTGGTCAAGTAAGGCGCTGTTTTCAGCGGAACAAAAAGAACCCGATCGCGGCGTCCGGCTGCGGTCGGGTTCTTTGCTAGTGACGGATGAAGAGAAAAGATCGCAAAGCGGTTTGGTTACATCGAAGCCGAACGGGAAGCCGGCGGATTCGCGCCCTTGCGTCCGGGATACGGTTTCGGCGGAGCGCCGATCAGCACCCAGGACCATTTTACAAACCGGGCCAATGCAGCCGTCAGCGCCCAGGAGATGAGAAGAGCGGAAGCGAAATACGCGACGCTGTACCCGTTAAAGCCGATGAAATCGTTCGGCATGTCCCAGACTTCCCGGAACAGCCACATGAAGAACGGATGCAGCAGGTATACTCCGAAGGAGCAGCCCCCGAGATTCAGCAGCAGCCGGAGAGGCGCAAGCGGCAGCTTTTCCAGCAGAAACCCGGACAGCCGCAGCAGACATACTGCGGAAGTAAGCAGGTACGCCAGCCACAAGTAGTACAAAATGACCGTATGCGCGGGAGTTCCGCTCAGGTTGCCGCGATAGATCAGCACGGCGTAGAAGACGCCGATGAACACCCACAAAGCGAACAGCGCCGTCCAGACTCCGGCGTGCCTCGGCTCGCCCGGAGCGGGACGCAGCCACTTTTTCCAGCGCGGATACTGCATGCCGATGATGCCCCCAAGGGCGAAGAACCCGAAGTAAGTGATCGACATGCTGCCGGCCCGATGAAAAATGTTGGGCAGCCAGTCCAGGTCAACGATGACCTCGCGGTTGAAGTAGAAATAACCGATTTGAAGCGCGAAAGCCAGCAGAGCCAGGTAGCCGCCGATTTTCCGGCCAAGCGCCCAGAACAGCGGGAACAGGACGTAAAGCTGGATGATCACAAACATATAATACAGATGCGTATGGGCGCGGCCGGTCAGAAGCTGGTAGCCGAACCGTTCGAGGTTCATGTATTCGGGAACCTGGTGATTGTTCAGCCAAAAATAAAACACCGAAATCAGCAGATAGGGGAGCAGTACGCTGCCCATCCGTTTACGGTAAAAGCCGCCTACGTTTTTCCACGTGCAGGGCTTGTCCAGGTAAGAATAGAACAGAACAAGGCCGCTGATAAACAGGAACAGCGGAACCGCGAAGGCGGAGATGGTATTCAGGAACAGATAAACCGCGTACATCGACGATTCCTTTTCCGCCCGGTTGATGGGCAGTCCCGTCGCGTGGATCGTAACGACGGCCAAAATGGCGAACGCGCGCAGCAGGTTGATTTCCCAAAGTTGAGTTTTGCGGGTCATGGCTTGTCCTTTCCTCGGGCCGCCTCCGGCGGGACCCGACGGTTATTGTCCTCTTTGCGGGCTGCGAAGCTTCTGCAGCTCGGACAGGAAAAATTTCAGGATCAAAATCGAGAGCGTGAAGAAAAGCGCCGTTCCGAGCAAAATTTGCGGGTGGAACTGAATGAAACGCGAGCTGTACGCGATCATGGAGCACCATTCGCCGTTCGGGCTTGTCCGTACCTTCGGCATGCCGTCCTCCAGATCGACAATGCTGCCCCCGCCCAGGAAAATGCCGAGCACGGCAAGCTGCCCGAGCAGGAAGAGCACCTGCACCAGATCGGAAAGCGCCGCGTATAACAGCTCGCCGCGCAGGTTCGGCAGAATGTGCCGCCAGGCGATGCGCCAGCGGGAAGCGCCCAGCATATGCGCGGAGGAAACGAATTCCTTGCCGGAAAAATAACGTGTGCGTTCGGAGAACTGCCGGGCGGTGGGCGCAAAGCCCACCAGCACAAGACAGCCGAACATCAGCCACGAGAACATCCGCCTCTTCCATTCGTCGCCGGCAATGAGAAAATCCATTCCGAGCAGGTTATAAAAGATAGCGAGCGCCGGGAAAAGCAGCACCAACGCCGGCACCGAAGCGGTGATCAGCTGCAGGACCGAAACAAAGCGGCCCACCGGCCGGATGGTGCCTCCCGCAAGGCCGAGGGGAACGGCCAAGGCAAACCGGCTCAGCACGACGGCCACGGCAAAGCCCAGCGTATATTTCATGCCGTTCAGCAGCAGGCTGGTTACGTCGATTCCCCGGTGATCGGTCCCGAACCAATGCGCGGCGCTGGACTTGAGCGGCGGTGTCAGATAGACCGTTTCACCGTTTACCACCTTTTCCTGAAAGACGAACTCCTGCGCGGACCCGATCCGATGCGGCATCAGGTAAGTGCCGAACACCGCCGTCAAAGCAAGCAGCAGAAGCAAGACGGCGGCAATCCGAAAGGAAACCGGCGTTTCCGTCAGGGCGGGGAAAAAGCGGCCAAACCGGGAGGCTCTTGTGTTTCGTGCCAAGGAAGAGGCTGATGCCTGTCCGTCTGCCGTGGCCTTCCCCGCGGCTGAACCGAAGTCGAGGGGCTCTTCCGGCATCGGGGGCAGTGCGGGCCGTACATTCTGGACCGTTTGAGCACTCATGGGGACGTATTTTTTGGGCTGCCAGCGGGTTCCGCTCATGCCTGCACCTCCGTTTTTGCATGTCCGAGGCCAAGCAAACGGCGTAGGACGGCAAAAAACAGATGAAGGCCAACCATCAGAAGGCCGATGGTCAGGCTAAGCGTTACCAGCGCCGTCGGGTTTCCGATAAAATAGCTTGGATTCCGGGTAATCCCGCCGAGCGCGAAGATTTGGCAGAGCACCTCGGCCACAACCATTCCGCCAACAGCAAGAGATACGGCCTTCGGCAGCACGGCGAACAAATCTTCCATAATATTGCGCAGCACATGGCGAATAATGATCCGGGAACGGGACAAGCCCTTGGCGCGGGCGGTTACCACGTAATCGTCCGCCCATTCCCGGCGGATCGCCACCCGAAGCGTGCCGTATATAAGCGCACAGGGAATGATGGCGATCGTCACAAAAGGAATGACAAAGGGCACTTCGCCCGAATATTCCACAATGAGGTAGACCGGACGGTCCAGAAGGTTTGCAAGATAGATGCACAGCATTTGAAGCAGCACCACCACCATAAAATCGGGAAGCGCCATGAGAACCGAGTGAATGCCGTCCAGCGCTTTTCCCGCCCAGGGCCGAAACGAGGCGAGCAGGGCGAAGGCAAGACCGGCGAGAATGGCGGCGGCGATGGCCGGAAACAGGTAGAGGCTCGTCCGGCCGACCATGCTTTTGAGCGAATCGGAAAGCGGCGTCTCGCCTTGCGACATGGAATAAAGAGAGCCGATTGTCCCATGATAATAATCGGAAAGCGTTTGGCCCATCGCGTCCAAGTAACGGGACAAGGAAAAGGAAGGCGGTCCCTGCACGGGCAAAAAGCCCTGAATCGCGCGGTCGGCGGACAGGAGCTGCGTGTACTCCTCCACTTTGCCGTACGGAACCTGGAGAATGCCCGGATTGACGGAATTGCCGTCCTGCTTGACGGAGGTTTCCGGGTACTGCTCCGGAATGGCGTGCAGCACGCCGGCTTCGGCGATAATCTTGATCTGATCTTTGGAAACCGTGTCTTCCAGCGAATAGCCCAGATGGCTGAACAAAAAAATACCGGCCAACATGCCGAGGCCGGTCAACAAAGCGGTAACGAACGGTTTCACGGCGGATCACCTCGAGCGATATAAAATCAACTCATTGTACCACAGCCGCCGTTTATTCGGGTATACATATTCTAACTGATCCGTCTTATACATCCTGTGCTCCGCCCGTCTTTTTCCGTTTCGGCTTGTCCGGCTTTCGCACCAGAAGGGATACGAGCGGTGCGGAGCCGTTATCCGTTTCTTTGACCAGCTCGTTCAGCTTCCCCTTGATCTCCCGGGCTTTGCCGACCATGCGGAAGCCTTCCGCATTCACATAAACTTTCATTTTAACGCTCCTCGGACACAGGATTCCTCGGGCCGTATCGAACACGGGGCCGGGGTGTGATAGAATCATATGAGCGAGTTGAACAGCGTATGCGCGATAGACGCGAAAGGGGCCAAACAGATGAACAATGCCAAGGAACCAAACGCCGAACGGTTTGCGGAGGAGACTTTATCCGTCCAGCAAGTATTCCGGGGCAAAATTATAGACGTCGATGTCGAAACCGTCCGCCTGCCCGACGGGGGAGAAGGGAAACGGGAAATCGTGCGGCATCCCGGCGCGGTTTGCGTGCTTGCCGTAGTGGACGGCAAGCTGCTTGCCGTGGAGCAGTACCGCAAAGCGATGAGCCGCAACCTGGTGGAAATCCCGGCGGGGAAGCTGGAAAAAGGCGAGGACCCGCTGGAGGCGGCCAAGCGGGAGCTCAAGGAAGAGACGGGCTACGAGGCGGCCGAATGGAGCAAGCTGGCGTCATTCTATTCCGCACCCGGCTTCTGCGACGAGCTGCTGCACCTTTACGAAGCCAAAGGGCTGACCGCCGGCGATGCGAGCCCGGACGAGGATGAGTTTTTGGAGGTTCTGGCGCTTGCTCCGGAGGAGGCCCGGCAGATGATCGCCGACGGCCGCATCGCCGACGCCAAAACGCTCATCGCCGTGCAGGCCTGGGAGCTTCGGCGTTCCGGAGGCGAAGCGTAACTTGAAGGACTTCTTTGTCGACCTGCACATCCACATCGGACGAACCGAAAACGGGACACCCGTCAAAATGAGCGGCGCCCGCGACCTGACCTTTTACAACATTGCCCGAGAGGCGTCGGAGCGCAAAGGCATCGGCGCCGTCGGCATTATCGACTGCGCGTCCCCGGCCGTCCAGGAAGACATTCGGCATCTGCTCGACAAAGGCGAAATGGAGGAGCTGCGGGGCGGCGGAATCCGCTACCGGGACACGGTCGTCCTGCTCGGCAGCGAAATCGAGGTCCGCGACCCCGGCATGGCGCCGGCGCATCTGCTTGTCTATTTGCCGGCGCTTGCGGACATGGAGTCGTTCACTGAATGGCTGCGTCCCCGGATGAAAAACGTGACGCTCAGCACGCAGCGGATTTACGTGGAGGCGCGGGAGCTGCAGAGAGAGGTTGTCGACCGGGGCGGCATTGTCATCCCGGCGCATATCTTTACGCCGCACAAAAGTCTTTACGGCAGCTGCACCAACCGGATGGAGAATCTGCTGGACGCGGACAAGGTCGCTGCCGTGGAGCTGGGACTGAGCGCCGATACGCAGATGGCCGGGCGGCTTCTCGAGCTTGACGGGCTTCCGTTTGTGACCAATTCCGACGCCCATTCGCTCGGGAAGATCGGACGCGAATACAACCGGATGAAGCTGGAGGAGCCGAGCTACGCCGAGCTGGTCAAGGCCCTGTCGGGTCAAGGCGGGCGGACGATTCTCGACAATTACGGGCTGAACCCCCGCCTCGGCAAGTATCACCGCACCTACTGCGCGAATTGCGATTCGGTCGTCGACGAGGCGCATGCTTCCGCGACGCGCTGCCTGTATTGCGGCAGCACCAAAATTGTGCGCGGGGTGCTGGACCGGATCGAAGAGATCGCGAACCGCACCGGGCCCGATCCGGGCATCCGCCGGCCGCCTTACCGTTATCAGGTGCCGCTGGAGTTTATCCCGGGCCTTGGCAAAAAGCTGCTGGAGAAGCTGCTGGACCGCTTCGGCACGGAGATGAACATTTTGCACCGCGTAGGCGTCGAGGAGCTGGCGGAGGTGGCCGGCGAAGAAGTCGCCCGCAAAATTGTTCTCGCCCGCGAAGGCGCCCTGCCGCTTGACGCCGGAGGCGGCGGCCGGTACGGACGCGTATCCAAAGGCTGACGCAGGATCGCGAGCTGCACCCAAAGGGACATGTTCCCTCCTGTCCCCGCATAGACTGGTAGCAGTCCAACATGCGAAAGATGGGGAGAGCGAGCATGCCGAAGCCGAAGGAAGCCGTTCAGTCGCACCTGCAAAAACATTTGTCGTTCTATATTTTCGTGGCCGCCATTTTTCTGATCGGGGTCATTTTCGGCTCTATTCTGGTGAGCGCCCTGACCGTCGACATGAGCGAAGAGATCAGCCGCCATCTGGGGAACTTCTTTGAACGGGTGGAGCTCGGCCGAACGGCGGCGGGCGAGGCTTCCTTTTGGCCGCTCTTCGGAACGAACGTCAAATGGGTGCTGCTGATCTGGCTTCTCGGCATGTCCGTCATCGGACTTCCGGTCGTGCTTTTGCTGACCTTTTTTAAAGGCACGCTGGTCGGGTTTACGGTCGGCTATCTTATTTCCCGGTATGCCTGGGAAGGCGCTCTGTTTTCGCTGGCCGCCGTTTTGCCGCAAAATCTCATCCTCATTCCGGTTACGCTGGCGGGCAGTGTATCGGCGCTGACCTTTTCGCTTTATCTGGTGAAAAACCGGTTTCTGGGCCATTCGGGATCGCTTTACCGGCCGCTCGGGCGGTATTGTCTTTTCGCTTTGGCGCTTGTTCTGCTGGCTGCCGCGGCGTCCCTGCTGGAGGCTTTCTGGTCGCCCGGGCTTATGCGGCATGTGACGCCCGCCCTGGCGGACGTCCTGGCGGGACTGGCGGAAACCGTTTGACTTTGCCGGGATTCTCCTCCTATAATATGAAATAGCAGTGGGCAAGGAGGGGGACTATGGAAGAAACCCGCATCGAGAAAATCAAACACCAGCTTCAATCTCAGGGCTACAAATTGACTCCTCAGCGCGAAGCGACCGTCCGGGTTCTTCTGGAGAACGAACAGGACCATCTGAGCGCCGAGGACGTTTTTATGCTTGTGAAGGACAAAGCGCCCGAGATTGGACTGGCAACCGTCTACCGGACCCTGGAACTCTTGAGCGAGCTGCATGTGCTGGAGAAGATGAACTTTGGAGACGGCGTCGCCCGCTATGACTTGCGCAACGACCGTACGCGCCATCATCACCATCATTTGATCTGCATTCAATGCGGATCGGTGAGCGAGGTGCTGGAGGATTGGCTGGACCCGCTGGAACGAAGACTGGAAGAGCAGTACGGCTTCCGGGTCGTCGACCACCGGCTGGACTTTCAAGGCATCTGCCGGGATTGCAATGACAAGAACCTCGCAAAAACCCCCGTACAAACGAACAGCGGCACCCTCTGAAGCGGCCAACCGGTTGCGGAAGGAGGGTGTTATTAATTCTATGGGTTTCATATTCGGTTTCGGCCAGGCATATCTTATCCGTGATTAATGAAAGCGCGGAGGGATGGGCATGGTGATTTCATGGCGCAAGCTGAAACGGATGTTGCAAGGGGCGGTTTTGTTTGCCGTTTTGACGGTTTGCCTGCATCAGGGGCTGGCCTGGGCAAAAGCGCGGATGGAGCCGGACCGTATCCCGGAGCGGCATTCCGGCGGCCTGCACGTCTTTGGCGGCCACGGGGACGGCGGCGAGCGAATGCGGCCCTCCGAGCGTTTGAGGCTGTATTATTGGCTCGGGGAATGAAAAAGTTTTTCAGCCAAATCCGTACGAATCCCGGGGATGAGGCAGGAAATTGAACGCCCGTGTGGAAGACATTGTACGAATGCCTGTCCGTCCGCATGCGAATGACGGCCGGGCGGGTGCGAAAATCAGACATGCATGGGACAAGGGGCAGCGACCGTATGGAACATTGGCTTCAGGCTTTCATTCAATACCTGTCTTCGGAAAAGGGGCTCGCGAGCAACACGCTGGAATCTTACGAGCGCGATGTCGCGCAGTATCTGGATTATTTGCGCGAAAGCGGCGTTGAGGCTCTTCCGGATTCCGAGAAAATACATATTCAAAAGTATCTGATCGAAATGAAAAACAAGGGACGCGCCTCCTCCACGGTATCCCGCAGCATTGTGTCCATCCGTTCCTTTTATCAATATTTGCAGCGGGAAAACCAGGTGACGGTCAACCCGACGCTTCACCTGGATGCGCCGAAGCTGGACAAACGGCTGCCGCAGGTGCTGACCGTCTCCGAGGCGGCCAAGCTTCTGGAATCGCCGGAAACCGATTCGCCCGCCGGTATTCGGGATAAAGTCATGCTGGAGATGCTTTACGCCACCGGCATCCGGGTGACGGAGCTGATTTCTCTCGACCTGGAAGACGTCAATCCCTCCCTCGGGTTCATTCACTGCGCCGCGCGCACGACACGGGAGCGGGTCATACCGCTGGGGAAAACAGCCGCCCGTTGGCTGGAGGAATATTTAAACGGGACGAGGCAGACGCTGTTAAAGCAGGGGGAACGGGAAAACGCCCTTTTCATCAATCATCTCGGCACGCGGCTGACCCGCCAGGGCTTCTGGAAAATCATCAAGAAGTACGCCCGGGAAGCCTGCATCGAAAAGGAGATTACGCCGCACACGCTGCGCCACTCGTTTGCGACGCATCTTCTGGACAACGGGGCGGATTTGCGCTCGGTGCAGGAAATGCTGGGGCACGCCGACATCTCCACGACGCAGATTTATACGCACATGATGAAAAGCAACATGAAGGAAGTGTACGACCGGACCCATCCGAGGGCCAAGGAAACGGGAAATCCCGTGTAACGGTTTTGGGTTTAACGGCTTCGGCCGGCGAAAAGCTCCCGCAAGGGGCTTTTTGCGGCTCTTGAAGCTTTTGCGCGCGGCACGACTCATTATTGAAGGAGAGGAAATCGATGAAATTTCGCAGAGTTTGTTTGATCGTGCTCGACAGCGTAGGCATCGGGGAGCTTCCCGACGCCGCGCGGTTCCAGGACCAGGGTGCTCATACGCTGGGCCACATTGCGGAAAAGGTGGAGGGCTTCGCGCTGCCGAATCTGCAAAAGCTCGGCCTGGGCAACATCGCTCCGCTGCCGAAGGTCGCACCGGCTGAAACGCCGCAAGCCTATTATGGCAAAATGGGCGAAGCCTCCGTCGGCAAGGACACGATGACCGGGCATTGGGAGATCATGGGGCTGAAGATCGACGTGCCGTTCAACACCTACCCGGACGGCTTTCCGACTTCGCTTTTGGCCGAATTCGAAAAGGCGACCGGCCGCAAGGTGATCGGCAACAAGCCGGCGTCCGGCACGGAAATTCTGGACGAGCTCGGGGAAGAGCAGATGAAAACCGGCGCCTGGATCGTCTACACGTCGGCCGACAGCGTGTTTCAGATTGCGGCGCATGAGGAGATCATTCCGCTGGAAGAGCTGTACAACGCCTGCAAAATCGCCCGCGAGCTGACCTTGAGGCAGGAATATTCGGTCGGCCGGGTTATCGCCCGTCCTTATGTCGGAACACCCGGCGCGTTCAAGCGTACGCCGAACCGCCACGACTACGCGGTCAAGCCGCCCGCTCCGACCGTCATGAACCGGCTGCAGGAAGCGGGGCTTGACGTGATCGCCGTCGGAAAGATCAACGACATCTATACCGGCGAAGGCGTGACCGAAGCTTTGCCGACCAAAAGCAACGAAGACGGCGTGCAAAAAACGATTGACGCGCTCGGCAAAGACTTTACCGGGCTTGTGTTCACCAACCTCGTGGACTTCGACTCGCTGTACGGCCACCGCCGTGATCCGCTCGGATACGGGCAGGCGCTGATGGACTTCGACCGTTCGCTCCCGGATATCCAGGCGAAGCTTGGGCCGGACGACCTGCTGATCCTGACGGCGGACCATGGCAACGATCCCGTTCACGCGGGAACCGACCATACGCGGGAATACGTTCCGGTGCTGCTTTGGAGCCCGTCCTTCGCTTCGGGCGAAGCGAAATCGGTCGGCGTACGGGAGACGTTCTCCGACCTCGGGGCGACAATTGCCGCCAATTTCGGGGTCGGCCTGCCGGAGCACGGCGTCAGCTTTTTGGATGAAATCAAGAAAGGGTGAGCCTGAGCATGCAAACGAAAGAATTGATGGAGCAAATGGCCAAAGCGGCCGACTATATCGTTTCCCGTTCCCCGGTGAAGCCGGAAATCGGCCTCATTCTGGGGTCCGGGCTCGGCATTCTGGCCGAATTGATCGAAAACCCGACGGTTATTCCGTACGGGGACATTCCGCATTTCCCCGTTTCCACGGTGGAGGGCCATGCGGGCGAGCTGATTCTCGGCACCGTGAAGGGCAAGCCGGTCGTGATGATGAAAGGCCGCTTCCATACCTACGAAGGCTACGGGGCCACCAAGGTGTCGTTCCCGATCCGCGTCATGAAAAAGCTCGGCGTCAAAACGCTGCTCGTTACGAATGCCGCCGGCGGCGTAAACGAAGAATTTGAAGTGGGCGACCTGATGGTCATCCGGGACCACCTGAACTTCATGTTCCTGAATCCGCTCATCGGGCCGAATGTGGACGAGATGGGCGTGCGGTTCCCCGATATGTCGGAAGCTTACAGCCGCAGGCTGCAAGGCATCGCCGAGGAGGCTGCGGCCGAGCAGGGCGTCCGGCTGCGCAAGGGCGTATACGCCGCCATGCTGGGCCCGTCGTATGAGACGCCGGCCGAGATCCGCATGCTGCGCGTGCTCGGCGCCGACGCCGTGGGCATGTCCACGGTGCCCGAAGTCATCGCGGCGCGCCACGCCGGCATCGAGGTGCTTGGCTTCTCCTGTATTTCGAACATGGCCGCGGGAATTCTTGACCAGCCGCTCGCCCACGAGGAAGTCATGGCGGCGGCGGACAAAGTCAAAGACCAGTTCCTTGGCCTCATTCTGGCCATTATCCCGAAATTGTAGGAGGCGTACGGAATGTCGGAAAGAACGTATTTGCAGGAAATCGAAGAAGCCGCCGCCGCGCTCGAAAAGCGTTTCGGGGGCCGCAAGCCTCGGGTCGGCCTTGTGCTGGGCTCGGGGCTCGGCGATCTTGCCGACCAGGTGGAAAACGCGGTGGCCATTGCATACGGGGAGGTTCCCCATTTTCCGGAATCGACGGTTCCCGGCCATGCCGGTCGGTTTGTCGCCGGTACGCTGGAAGGCAAAGAAGTGCTGGTGATGCAGGGCCGTTTCCATTTCTATGAAGGCTACGAAATGCGCCGCGTCGTATTCCCGATCTACGTTATGAAAAGGCTTGGCATCGAAACCCTGGTGATCACCAACGCGGCGGGGGCGCTCAACCGCAATTTCCGCCCGGGCGACCTGATGCTCATTACCGATCATTTGAACCTCACCGGCACCAATCCGCTGATCGGCCCGAACCATCCCGAGCTCGGCGTTCGCTTTCCGGACATGTCCGAGGCTTATACCCGCAGCTTCCGGGAGCTGGCCCATAAGCTGTCGGCCGACGTACGCGGCGAGGACGGAGAAGGACTGACGCTGCGCGAAGGCGTCTATTGCGGCATTGCGGGCCCGTCCTTTATGACGCCCGCGGAGCTGATTATGCTGGCCCGGATCGGCGGGGATGCCATCGGCATGTCTACCGTATCGGAGGTTATCGCGGCCAGCCACTCCCGCATGCGGGTATTGGGCATTACCTGCATCACGGACATGGCGGTCGGAGAAGAGCTGGAGCCCCTTACGCATGAGCAGGTCATGGCGACCGCCGCGAAAGCGAAGCCGAAATTCCAGTCGCTGGTCCGCGCGTTCCTGCGCGAAGTAGAACTTTAAGCGAAAAGAGGGCGGGGAACGATGCGAACAGTCGATTTGATCCAGAAGAAACGGGACGGCCATGAGCTGTCCGCAGAGGAAATCGCCCATGTGGTGCGGGGTTTTACGAATGGGACGATTCCCGACTATCAGATGTCGGCCTGGGCGATGGCGGTGTTTTTCCGCGGCATGACGGCGGCGGAAACCGCAGCGCTGACGCTGGAAATGGCCCGCTCGGGCGAGCAGGCCGATCTTTCCGGCATTCCCGGCGTCAAGGTGGACAAGCATTCCACCGGCGGCGTCGGGGATACCACGACGCTGATCCTGGCTCCCCTGCTGGCTAGCGCCGGAGTGCCGGTAGCCAAAATGTCCGGCCGGGGGCTCGGGCACACCGGCGGCACGATCGACAAGCTGGAGGCCATCCCGGGGCTGCGGACGGAGCTTGCGCGGGAGGATTTTATCGCGCAGGTGAACCGGGTCGGCGCGGCCGTTATCGGACAATCCGGCAACATTGCGCCGGCGGACAAGAAGCTTTACGCGCTTCGCGACGTGACGGCGACGGTTAATTCCATTCCGCTCATCGCGAGCTCGGTCATGAGCAAGAAAATTGCCGCGGGTGCGGACGCCATTGTGCTGGACGTAAAGACCGGCGGGGGCGCGTTCATGAAGACGCTCGACGATTCGCTGGCGCTGGCCGAAGCGATGGTGGCAATCGGGACGGAGGTCGGACGCGAGACCGTTGCGGTCATCACCGGCATGGAGCAGCCGCTTGGCGCATCCGTGGGCAACGCGCTTGAAGTGCGCGAAGCCCTGGACGCGCTCCACGGCCGCGGCTCCACCCGGCTGATGGAGGTGACGCTGACGCTCGGCGCGCACATGCTGGTGCTCGGCCGGAAGGCGGGGGATCTCGCGGAAGCACGGCGCGTGCTGGAGGCGAAGCTTGCGGACGGCAGCGCCCTCGCCAAGTTCCGCGAGATGATCGCGGCGCAGGGCGGCGATCCGGCAGTGGCCGACCGGCCGGAGCTGCTTCCGGCGGCGGCGCTGGTCGTGCCGGTCGCCGCCGAAGCCGCCGGATACGTCGCCGCGATCGAGGCCGAGGAAATCGGCCTGGCAGCGATGACCGTCGGCGCGGGCCGGGCGACCCAGGAGTCGCGCATCGACCTGTCCGTCGGCCTCGTGCTGCGCCGCGAGGTCGGCGACCGTGTGCAGGCCGGCGAGACGCTCGCCGAGCTGCACCTCGCTGCGGCCGGCGACGCTGATGCGGCCGCGGCGCGCATCCGTGCGGCATTCCGCCTCAGCGCGGAGCCGGTGGAGCGGCCGCCGCTTGTGTACGCCGTCGTCACGAAGGACGGCGTGGAGCGCCTGGCGTAGCCGCTGCGCCAGCGGCACGGCTAGCCTGAGCCGGCGCCGGATGAGACGGCCGGCGGGAGGGGAGCGCGTGCAAGCTTGCAGAGCCTAGAACGTCCCGCCGGCATACAGACCTGAAAAAACGCATCGAAATGCGGGACTTTCCGCCTTCGATGCGTTTTTTGTGCCGTGCCGTTTGCCAAACACATCGTGCAGCCAACATTACTCGAGAAGACAGCGCACGATTGGCATTCCTTTTTTAGAAAAGGTAAAATATACGGGGGACGGGCAATCGGCGTCCCGGTAACGGAAACTGGAGGCTTGGAACATGGACAGGACGGAATGGCCGAATAAGATGGAACTGCTGGACCGGGCCGCCGCGTACGCCGGGGGCGACGTGATGGAACCGTTTGCGGTGGATGAGGTGCTGTGCCGGGAGGTGGGCGAAGGCCGTACGCCGGTGGTTCATCTGTGGAGACACCCCAAGGCGTTGATTCTGGGCATGCGCGACCGCAGGCTGCCGCACGCGGAGGAAGCGATGAATGATCTTCGTGCCGAAGGGTATGATGTCATTGTCCGCAATTCGGGAGGAGCGGCGGTCCCGCTGGATCCCGGTGTAGTCAACGTCTCGGTGATTTTGCCCAACCCGTCGCGCTCGCTGGAGTTTCGCCGCGATTTTCACTATATGGTGGAGTTGGTGCGGGGCGCTTTGGGGCCAAACGGAGGTCTTGTCGACGCCGGCGAGATTTCGGGAGCGTATTGTCCGGGAGATTACGACCTCAGCATCGGCGGACGCAAGTTTTGCGGAATCGCGCAGCGCCGGCAGACGAAGGCTTATGTAGTGCAGGGGTTTATCGTAGCGGAAGGAAGCGGCCGGGAACGGGCGCGGTTTGTCCGCGGGTTTTACGAACGTGCGGCCGGTCTGGACGATGCCGCCGCAGCAGCGGACGCGAAGGCGGATCATGAAAAGCCGTCCGACAGCCATCCGGTGGTCGAAGCCGAATCGACGGCCAGCCTGCTTGAGCTGGGAGTGCCGGGCGGCGCGGAAGGCTTCCTGAACGGAACCCTCTCTTTCCTGCGGAGCAAGGCCGAGCTCGCGGTTATTGACGAAGGGATGCTCCCTCGGCAAGCGATACAGGCGATGATAGCAAGCTTGCGTAACCGATACGACAGGTGAAAAGAATCACAATCGGGCGAGTAATACAGTCCCGGACCGGTTGGCGCCGCAGTTACACATGGCGCAAGTCATGATGAGTACAATCGATACATAGAAAAACGCGGACCGATACGGTCCGCGCCGGATAAGCGGCCTCATGCGGGAGGGCTGGCCGCGCTCCTTCGCCTCAGCGAAGGAGGAAATGCTTCAGCGCTTCCTGCAGCTCGTTCTGCCAGAAGCCCCAGATGTGTTTTCCGTCCGCCTCTTTGTAGCGGACGGATGCGCCTTTTTGCTGGAAGAGCCGGTGCGCGCGCCGGTTGAGCTCGAGAAAATCCAGCTCGCCCCAGGCGGTTTTGACAGCGTTTTCCTGCAGTCCGATCAGCTGATAAAGATCAAGCCGGGACAAGTCCGGTTCGGTTTCGAGCCGCCGGAGCGTCGGCTCCAGAAAAGCTCCGGACAGGGAAAGGACTTTGCGGAACAAGTCCGGATAGTCCAGTGCCAAATGCAGGGAAACCGTACCGCCAAGCGAGTCGCCGGCCAGAATCCGGTTTTCCGGGTCCGCCAGTACGGGGAATTCCCGCTCAATGACCGGAAGCACCTCTTCCGTCACAAAACGCGCATACGCCGGGTAGCGTTCGCCTTCGGCGGAATACTCCCGGTTGCGCTCGGGCAGATCGACCTCGATTCCAACGATCACCGGGGGAGCAAGGTCTTCTTCCAGGACAAGATAATTGGTATGGGTGGCAATCCGGCCGAAGTTCAGGAATTCCAGTCCGTCCTGGCAGTAAACGACCGGGTAAGTCGACAGCTCGTTGTAGCCGGGCGGAAGGTAAACCCACAGTCCCCGTTCCTTGCCGAGATGCGAAGACAAGATCCGCCGTTTGACAATCGTTCGTTTATTGTAGTCGTTTCGCTCCATGCCAGTCGCCTCCGTTGTTCAACAATTCTTCAATTATAACAGCCGTTTCGAGGGTTCAGCAAATTCGCGATCGGGTAATAATGAGGAAAAGTGTTGCATCTGTATTATATATTTTAAAACCTTGTATCAATACAGAATTTAAATCTAGTGTGATGAATTTAACTTTTTTAGTGGAAATCTTGTTGAAACAGTATTATAATATCGGTATAACAGAAGCTTAAGAAAATTTCCAAGCGAGGTGCGGGAATTCATGAGCAAAGACTATGAAGTAACATCGGGAGAGGTTAAGGCTCTAACCATCATTTCCCCCGAAGGCAAGGTTATCAATAAGCAGGAAATGCCGGAGCTTTCCGACGATCAACTGAAAGAAATTATGCGCCGGATGGTGTTCACGCGTACATGGGACGAACGGGCCATCAACCTGGGCCGTCAAGGCCGTCTCGGCTTTTACGCGCCGGTTTCCGGCCAGGAAGCCTCCATGGTCGGCAGCGAATTCGCGCTCGACAAAGAAGACTTTATCTGCCCCGGCTACCGGGACATGCCGCAGCTTGTCTGGCACGGTTTGCCGCTTTATCAGGCGTTCCTATATTCCCGCGGTCATCAGCACGGTGGCCAGATTCCGGAAGGCGTCAACGTTTTGATGCCGCAAATTATCATCGGCGCCCAAGTGCTTCACGCAGCGGGCATCGCGATGGGCTTCAAGAAACGCGGCAAGAAAAACGTCGCGATCACGTACACGGGCGACGGCGGTTCCTCCGAAGGCGACTTCTATGAAGCGCTTAACTTTGCGGGCGTGTTCAAGCTTCCGGCGATCTTCGTGGTCCAAAACAACGGCTACGCGATCACCACTCCGTTCTCCAAGCAGACGGCCGCCCAGTCGGTCGCGCACAAAGCGCTGGCCGCGGGCATCCGCGGCGTACAGGTCGACGGCATGGACGTTCTGGCGGTGTACAAGGCTGTCAAGGACGCGGCTGAACGCGGACGCAACGGAGAGGGTCCGACGCTGATCGAAATTCTGACTTACCGCTTCAAGCCGCACTCCCTTTCGGACGACACGACGAAATACCGGACGAAAGAGGAAGAAGGCGAATGGGGTCTGAAGGATCCGATCATCCGCTTCGGCAAGTACCTCGACTCCAAGAAGCTTTGGACCGAGGAAGACACGGCCCGCGTGAAGGATGAAGCAAAAGCGGCCGTCGCCGAGCACATCAAGAAAGCGGAAGCAACGGAAAAGATGACGATTGGCGGCCTGATCGACAGCATGTTCGAGAAGCCGACCCCGCAGCTGGAAGAGCAAAAAGCGGACTTCGCCTAACATAGGGATCTGAAGGAGGATATGGGTTGTTATGGCACAGATGAACTTGAAAGAAGCAATCCGCGACGCCTTGCGCGTCGAATTGAAACGCGACGAGAACGTGCTCCTCTTCGGTGAGGACGTCGGTCACGTCGGGGGCGTTTTCCGGGCGACGGAAGGGCTCCAGAAGGAATTCGGCGAAGAGCGCGTCTTCGATACGCCGCTTGCCGAGTCCGCCATCGGAGGCCTCGCCTTCGGTCTTGCCGTACAAGGCTTCCGCCCGGTTGCGGAAATCCAATTCGTCGGCTTTATTTTTGAAGCGCTCGACCAGATGCTGGTTCAGGCGGCCCGTCTGCGCTTCCGCTCGGGCGGACGCTACAACGCGCCGATCGTGTTCCGTACGCCTTTCGGCGGCGGTGTCAAAGCGGCCGAGCTGCACACCGACTCGCTCGAAGGCCTGGCGATTCAAACGCCGGGGATCAAAGTGGTGGTTCCTTCCAATCCGTACGACGCCAAAGGCCTCATGATCTCGGCGATCCGCGACAACGATCCGGTCTTCTTCATGGAGCACCTGAACCTGTACCACGCGTTCCGCGCGGAAGTACCGGAAGGCGAATATACGGTGCCGATCGGCAAAGCGAACATTGTCCGCGAAGGGAAGCACGCGACGATTCTGACCTACGGCCAAATGGTTCACCGTTCGCTGCAGGCGGCCGAAGAAATTCAGAAATCGCGCGGCGTGGAAGTCGAGGTCATCGACCTGCGCACGCTCAGCCCGCTCGACATCGAGACGGTTGTAGAATCGATCAAGAAAACAAACCGCGCGATCGTCGTTCAGGAAGCCCAGCGTATGGCCGGTGCAGCGCCTGAGCTGATTACGCAAATCAACGAAAAAGCGATCCTGCACCTGGAAGCGCCCGTTCTGCGCGTAGCCGCTCCGGACACGGTATATCCGTTTGCCCAGATCGAAGACGCCTGGCTGCCGACGCCCGCCCGGATCGTCGAAGGGCTCAATAAAGTTCTGGATTATTGAGAAAAAGGCACAAGGGGATGAGAAAGCTGGTTTCGGCCGGGGAAGCGACAGCTTTGCCGCCGGAAGCCCGCATTCTCGCCCCCCTGTCCTTTTGCTGCCAACTTCTAACCCGAGGAGGAAACGCAAGTGGCCAGATTTGAATACAAATTTCCCGAGCTTGGCGAAGGTCTCCATGAAGGCGAAATCGTCTCGCTTCACATCAAGGTCGGCGACAAAGTTACCGATGAAGACATTATTATGGAAGTCCAAAACGACAAAGCGGTCGTTGAAGTGCCCTGCCCGGTAAACGGCACGGTGCTGGAAGTGCTCGTGAAGGACGGACAGGTTTGCCACGTGGGCGAAACCGTCGCCGTGATCGAAGCCGAGGGCGATCTGCCCGAGCAGGCCGAAGCCGAACCGGCACCGGCACCGGCAGCAGCTCCTGCTCCTGCGGCTGCCCCGGCTCCCGCCGCTGCTCCTGCGGCTGGCGGCGCAAACCGTTTTGAGTACAAATTCCCCGAGCTCGGCGAAGGCCTGCACGAAGGCGAAATTGTCAAACTGCATATCAAAGCCGGCGACAAGGTAACCGACGAAGACATCATCATGGAAGTGCAAAACGACAAAGCGGTCGTTGAAGTGCCCTGCCCGGTAAACGGCACGGTGCTGGAAGTGCTCGTGAAGGACGGACAGGTTTGCCATGTCGGCGAGACCGTTGCCATCATCGCGGCGGAAGGCGACCTGCCGGATCAAGGCGACACGCAAAACCCGACCAGCGAAGAGAACGTGAAGGGCAACATCGGCCAAGCGGTTGTAGAGAACGTGAAGCAGGCGAACCTGGATACTCCGATGGACAAGAGCGGCAATCCGGCAGCTGCAGCCGCCGGCACGGTCAAGGACGCATCCGAGGTTCTCGCCACTCCGAGCGTGCGCAAGCTGGCCCGCGAGAAAGGCGTGCAAATCGGCGCCGTACCGGCAACGGGCAAGAACGGACACGTCACCAAGGAAGACGTGCTCAACTTCGCCGCCGGCAAAACCGCGGCTCCCGCAGCTCCTGCCGCTGCGCAAGCGGCTCCTGCAGCCAGCACCCCTGCAGCCGCTCCGGCTGCCGCCATAGCGGCTCCTGCGGCCAAAGCGCCCGCAGCGGCTCCCGCAGCCGAGCTGGACGAAGAGCGCGTGCCGTTCAAAGGCATCCGCAAAGCCATCTCCAACGCGATGGTCAAATCGGCTTACACGGCTCCGCACGTTACGCTTATGGACGAAGTCGACGTTACCAAGCTGGTTGAATTCCGCACCCGCATGAAGCCTGCGGCCGAGAAGAAAGGCATCAAGGTGACGTACCTGCCGTTTATCGTCAAGGCGCTGGTTGCGGCCTGCCGCGAATTCCCGGTCATGAACTCCATGCTTGATGAGGAAGCGGGCGAAATCGTCTACAAAAAATATTTCAACATCGGGATCGCTACGGATACGCCGAACGGCTTGATCGTACCGGTTATCCACAACGCCGACCGCAAGAACGTGTTCAAGATCGCCGAGTCGATCAAGGACCTGGCGACGCGCGGCCGCGACGGCAAGCTCGCCCCGAACGAAATGAAGGGCAGCACGATTTCGATTACGAACATCGGCTCCGCCGGCGGCATGTTCTTTACGCCGATCATCAACTTCCCGGAAGTGGCCATTCTTGGAACGGGCCGAATTTCGGAAAAACCGGTCGTCAAGAACGGCGAAGTCGTCGCCGCTCCGGTGATGGCATTGTCCCTGAGCTTCGACCACCGTCTGATCGACGGCGCGACGGCCCAGAACTTCCTGAATTACATCAAGACCCTGCTTTCCGATCCTGATCTGTTCCTGATGGAGGTGTAAGCGACATGGTAGTAGGTGACGCTTCTGTAGATATTGACGTAGTGGTGATTGGTTCCGGTCCTGGCGGGTATGTGGCGGCGATTCGCGCCGCCCAGCTCGGCAAAAGCGTGCTTGTCGTGGAAAAGGCGGACATCGGCGGCGTTTGTCTGAACGTCGGCTGCATTCCGTCGAAGGCGCTGATCTCGGCCGGCCACCAGTACGAAACCATCCAGCACGGCTCCGACATCGGCATCACCGCCGGCGACGTAAAAGTCGACTGGAGCAAAGTGCAGGAATGGAAAGCTTCCGTCGTCAAAAAATTGACCGGCGGCGTCAGCTCCCTCCTGAAAGGCAATAAGGTTCAGGTCTATAACGGCGAAGCGATGTTCATCAACGAAAACGAAGTCCGCGTTTTCAACGACAACGGACAGCAGCGCTACCGCTTCAAGGACTGCATCATCGCCACCGGCTCCCGTCCGATCGAGCTGAAAACCTTCCCGTTCGGCGAACGGATCGTTTCCTCCACGGGCGCGCTGGCTCTGAAGGAAATTCCGAAAAGCATCGTCGTCATCGGCGGCGGCTACATCGGCATCGAGCTTGGCCAGGCGTACTCCAAATTCGGCACGAAAGTGACCGTACTGGAAGGCACGGATACGATTCTGCCCGGCTTTGAGAAGGAATTCTCGCAGCTCGTGGCCCGCAAGCTGACTAAAGCCGGCGGGGAAATCTTCACCGGCGCGATGGCGCAAAAATCCGAAGTGACGGACAAGGACGTTACCGTTACGTTCACCGTAAACGGCGAAGAGAAGAAAGTAACCGCCGACTACGTCTTCGTTACGGTCGGACGCCGTCCGAACACGGACAACGAAGACTTCGGACTGGAGCTGATCGGCGTGGAAATGGGCGAGCGCGGCCTGATCAAGGTCGACAAGCAGGGCCGCACGAACCTGCCGCACATTTACGCGATCGGCGACATCGTCGCCGGACCGGCGCTGGCGCACAAAGCTTCCTATGAAGGCAAAGTAGCGGCCGAAGCAATCGGCGGTCTGCCGAGCGAAGTCGACTACCGTGCGATGCCGCTGGTCGTCTTCTCCGATCCGGAGATCGCCAGCGTGGGACTGAGCGAAACCGAAGCCAAGGAGCAGGGCATCAATGTCGCCGTCGGCAAATTCCCGTTTGCCGCCAACGGACGTGCACTTTCCCTGAACGCAGGCGAAGGCTTCGTGAAGGTCATCGCCAACAAAGACACCGGCGTTGTTCTGGGCGCGCAAGTGGTCGGGGTTGAAGCCTCCAACCTGATCGCGGAAATGGGCCTGGCGCTTGAAATGGGCGCAACGCTGGAGGACATCGCGCTGACGATTCACGCGCACCCGACGCTGGGCGAAATCGTGATGGAAGCCGCCGAAGGCGCGCTGGGTCATCCGATTCACCAAATGGGACGCTAATCGATACATCCAGGGACCGCCGGGGCGCGTCAAACCGCCAGGGCGGTCCTTTTCCAAACCCTACGCACCGGCAACAGCGGCCTGAACGCTTGGGGGAGCATTCGGCAGGCATAACCGTATGCGAATAAAACCGTGAAGGCCTTCATCCCGAACAAGCGGGATGAAGGCCTTTTTTGTTTTGTAGCCAAGCCGGCCCCGACGGGGTACTCTTTTTAATGATGCAAAAAATTTTGGCCTTCATGAAAAATAACGGCGTGCCGGTTTGTATTAATAGCGAAGGAGGTGCTGGATTGTACAATTCATATGAGCTCAATGAATCTGTACGGCGGGCCCTGGATCTCTATTCGCAAAGCCTGATCAAAATTGCTTTCACCTATTTGAAAAATGTAGCGGACGCGGAAGAAGTGGCGCAGGACGTGTTTCTCGCCTATTTGCAAAAGCGCCCCGTATTTGAAAACAACGAACACGAAAAAGCGTGGCTGATACGAACAACGATCAACAAAAGCAAAAACATGCTGAAGGCCGGCTGGTTTAAAAGCAGGAACCCCGTCCCGGAAGACCTCAGTTACCTCCCGAAGGAAGAAAATGAGGTTTTACAGGCTGTATTGGCCCTGGACAAGAAGTATCGCATTCCGATTCATCTCCACTACTATGAAGGCTATTCGATTCAGGAGATTGCGGAGATTTTGCAGTCCAAGCCTGCAACGGTAGGAACATGGCTTGCACGGGGACGCTTGCTCTTGAAAGAGAAGATGGGAGGCCCGGAGAATGAGGAAATCGGTTTATAAATCCGCTATGTCGCGGGTGAAAACAAGCGAGAATTTCAAAGAAGCAACGCTTCATAAGCTAAATTCGATTCATCAAAAGGAGCGAGTCCAAATGGAGACGACGAAAAAAAGAAAAGCAGCCGGATGGGCAGTTGGTCTTGCAGCTTGCGCGATATTGTCGATTGGCCTTTTTGCAATGAATGTAATGAATCAGGAGGCCCCAACGAAGACGTCGCAGCAGCAGCCGCAGCCTTCCGCTATTGTGTCGGATGCTCCTCCGATTACCGGGAAGATGGCCGTCAATATTGACGGTGTCATCACGGAAGTAAGCGAGGACGGCAAAAGCTTCAAGGTTGGCGATTTGTGGGTTACCGTAACGCCGGAAACCGAAATGGGCATCAAAGGCCCAACGGCCGGCGAGCCGTCGGAAGAGCTGCTGCAAAAAGAATTTGAAGTGGGCAACATCGTCTCCGGCTACACGACGGAGGATATAAGCACGGGGAAAGTAAACGCAGCGAACATTTACAACAATATGAAGCCCCAGCAGTAAGGTGCGCCGGCGTAAAAGCTTTGACAGCCGGCACTCTTCGTCGCAATCCCTAAAAACATGGCCATCCCGGAAGGGGTGGCCTTGCATTTTGCCGTTGCAAACCGCCCGAAGAACCTTATTATAGGTAGAAGCAAGGGTGGTGGGACAATTGATAGCATGTTTCCTTATCGTCCCGAATGTTGACCCATCCACAAAAAGAAGTTAAATTCTGGACTTCATTCCTTTCGAAAGGCGGGAGAATAATGCCAACACGAATCGGCTGCTTGCATGCCCACTACTCAAACATTGCGTATATTGAGGAAGCATTTTCGGAATATGAGGCCGAATGGGTTCATTTTGTAGACCCCGCCTTGGTCATGAGAGTGGCATCGGATGAACAGTTCCGTCCGGAACACGCGCTACAGAAAGTCAGAGAGCAGGTGGAATGGATTGCCGCGAGCGGGGTGGATGCCATTCTGCTAACGTGCACCCGTTA
Organism: Gorillibacterium sp. sgz306347; assembly: GCF_059735245.1. Lineage (NCBI taxonomy): Bacteria > Bacillati > Bacillota > Bacilli > Caryophanales > Paenibacillaceae > Gorillibacterium > Gorillibacterium sp. sgz306347. The sequence goes on along the minus strand of NZ_JCAPET010000033.1, from coordinate 7,616 downwards.
TATTGCGCTGCTCCGCGAAGATCACCCGGCGCCATCCCTTCCGGTGATTAAAATCGACGAACCTTTCTTTGCTTCTTTATGCGCCCAGGAGCAGCCACAGCTGCTGCTTTTCACCAATCCGGATACAGTTGAAGACACCATGAACCGGCTCGATCGCTTTGCTCGTCAGCATGGGGCGGCGCCGCAAATTCAGGCGGAAGTGATTGAACATGCTTTTCCGCTGATTATGCAAGGGAAAAAGGAAGACTATCGGCAGGCGGTATCCGATTCTATCGGGACATTGACGAAGACGGCCATGCGCGGGAATCAGACAATCTCCGTCGCCCAGCTTTCCATGGTCGATGCCGCCCGCAAGATTGGCCGGGAACTGGGCATCCGCGTGGGGGACCCTTTGGCACCGCTTGTAGGGTACATGGAGAAAAGACTGCCGTTAACCAAAAAGCAGCCATCTAGCTGCCCGTAAAGAAAAGGCCAGCCCGTCCGGGCTGGCCTTTACAATATTGCAAATTCGAGCAGATGCCGCTTAATTCGTCGCCGCAGGCGGCGAAGACGCGGCGGGCGCTTGCGAAGCGGCCGGAGCCGAGGACGAAGCATTGTTCGTCAAGCCGCCGAGGTCGATGAACGGCGTAGCTCCGCCGGTTACGCTCGGCAGGCGGCCGTCCCATTTTTCCAGCGCTTTTTCCTGCACTTCAATTTGCTTCAGCTGCACGAGCTCGGGCGTGACCTCCTGCTTTTTCAGCCGGAGGGATTCGGCCTCCGCCTGCGCTTGGGTGATGGTCTGCTTGGCTTCGATCTCGATCCGCTTCAGGTCGTTCTCGGCCTGCATCGCCCGCTGCGAAGCGATCTGCTTGGCTTCGATCGAGGCGTTAAACGCGTCGTCGAATTCAAAGTTGACGATGCTGATGTCCGTGATCAGCAGGTTGTAATGGCCGAGCCGTTCGGCCAGGCCGTCCTTGACCTCCTGGGCGACCGTGGTCCGCTTGGTGATCAGCTCCTCGGCGCTGAATTGGGCTGTGACGGCTTTCAGCACCTCCTGGATCGCCGGCGAAATGACGACGTTCGCATACGAAGGACCGACGTTGTTCATCAGCTTGTAGGCGCCTGTAGGGTCCACTTTGTAGTTCACGACGATGTGGGTTCTGGTCACCTGCATGTCGCGCGAAGAGGCCGCCGCGTCCGCTTCGGATTTCTGAACCTGCACGTTGACCGGGATGATCGTCTGCACGAACGGTATCTTAAACTGCAGCCCTTCCGGCAGCACTTCCTCACTCATTTTCCCCAGCGTCTTGCGTACGCCCACATGGCCGTATTCCACGACCGTAAAGCAGTTGAACAAAACAACCGCCACCACCAAAGCCAGCAGCGTCCAGCCGACGATTTTCGGGGCCGGGTGCTTTCTTCCTTTTACCGGCGCTTCTGCACTCATTTCAATTCCTCCCTTTGGATGTAAAACAACCGATATCCCCTCTTACGAAAAAACCGGGCTCCGCGTTTCAGAAAGGAATAAAAACAGCCGGAAGGGGCACAATGGAGAGAAGATTGCCGGTTATTGCCACTATGGGAGGTTGCGAGTGCTGATGAAAAAAAGAATCGCCCTGCTGCTCTGCTTCAGTCTGATCTTCGGGCTTTCCGCTTCCGCTGCGTATGCCGACGAAAAAACGGCGCCTTCGGCCGATTACGCGCCCGGTTCAAAGTCCGCGGTGGTGCTGGACAGCGACACCGGTACCGTGCTCTATCAAAAGAACAAGGATGAAAAGCTGCCGCCGGCAAGCATCACCAAAATCATGACGATGCTGCTGATTATGGAAGCGCTGGAGCAGGGGAAAATCTCTCTCCAGGAAAAAGTCCGCACCAGCGAGTATGCCGCCTCCATGGGAGGCTCGCAAATTTTTCTGGAGCCCGGCGAGGAAATGAGCGTCAGCGATATGCTCAAAGGCATCGCGATGGCGTCGGGTAACGATGCATCCGTGGCGATGGCCGAAAAGCTGGCCGGCTCGGAGGAGGCATTCGTCGAGCAGATGAACGCAAAAGCGCGCGAGCTCGGCATGGCCAATACCCATTTTGCCAACTGCAACGGGCTTCCCGCCGAAAATCATTACTCCACGGCGTATGACATCGCGATCATGTCCCGGGAGCTTCTGAAGCACGAGACCATCACGAAATATACCGGGGTTTATCAGGATTACCTGCGCAAGGATTCGGAAAAGCCGTTCTGGCTTGTCAACACCAACAAGCTGGTGCGGTTCTATCCCGGCGCGGACGGGCTGAAAACCGGGTTTACCTCGGAGGCCCGCTTCTGTCTGTCCGCCACGGCCAAAAAGAACGGCATGCGGGTGGTCGCCGTCGTTCTGGGCGAGCCGGACACCAAAACGCGCAATGCCGAAGTGTCCCGGCTGTTCGATTACGCCTTTTCGCAATACGCCAGCTTCCCGATCTTGAAAAAGGGCGACCCGATCGGCACGCTGAGGATTGACAAGGGCCGCATCAAGGAGCTGCCGCTTCAGGCGGCCCGGCCTTACAGCCTGCTTTTGAAAAAGGGCGAGGCCAAAGGGGAAATCCGATATGAGCTAAAGCTGGACAAAAAGGTGAAAGCTCCGGTCGAGGCTGGTCAAAAGGTTGGGACGCTGGAAATTTACCGCAACAACCGAAAGGTGAGCGAGATGGAAATCGCCAGTCCCGAAACCATTGCCAAGGCAGGCTGGTGGACCCTGTTCAAGCGCACCTTCGAGAAGCTGGTTTCGGTCGGATAATCGCACAACGGCCTGTCGGAAAATGACGCGCCGCTTCTACTTTTGCGGCTTCCCTTCTAGTTTTGTCGGCGGTGCAGGAGTTGCCCGGGGGGCGTAGAATTCAATGGTCATTGGAAGGAAGGAGTGACTGCATTTGAGTCTGCGCATCGAAATCGAGCGAAACGGCCGGAAAACCCTCATTGTCCGTCTGGCCGGCGAACTGGATCACCACTCATCGGAGACCGTCAAACGGAAAATGGAAGAGGAGCTTCAAAGAGAGCTTGGCGTGAACGTGATCCTGTCCCTGAAGGATTTGACCTTTATGGACAGCTCCGGTCTGGGGGTCATCCTTGGCCGGTACAAGCACATTACGGAAAAGGGCGGCCGGATGATCGTTTGCGACGTGGATCCGTCCGTCAACCGCCTGCTGGAGATGTCCGGCATGCACAAAATCGTGGCGATCCGGGATACGGAACGCCAGGCCGTGTCCAGTCTGGAGGTTGTATCATGAGCGGAGCCAACGAAATGAAGCTGTCCTTTTCCAGCCGGTCCGAGAACGAAGCGTTCGCGCGGGTGGCGGTCGCCGCCTTCGCGTCCCAGCTCGATCCGGATATGAACGAATTGACGGATATCAAAACGGTGGTTTCGGAAGCGGTCACGAACGCCATCATTCACGGCTATGAAGGCGATCCGAATCATATGGTGACCATTACCGCCCGGATCGAAGACGATACGCTGCTATTGACCGTCGAGGATCAAGGAACCGGCATCCCGGATCCGGAGCAGGCCCGGCAGCCGCTGTTTACGTCCAAGCCCGAGCTGGAGCGCTCCGGCATGGGATTTACCATCATGGAGAACTTTATGGACCGGGTAGAGGTCGAAACCGAGGTGGGCCGTGGTACCCGGGTGCGGATGGCAAAGCGAATCGAATCGAAAAAAGCGCTGTATAATTAGGAGTCGGTCGTATGAACGGGGATTTGAAGCACGCCTCCCAAAACTACCTCGACGACAGCGAAGTCAAACGCCTGATCGCTTTGAGTCAATCAGGCGATACCATTGCCCGCGACACGCTGGTCAATTGCAATATCCGGCTCGTCTGGTCGGTGGTGCAGCGCTTTCTGAACCGCGGCTACGAAGCCGAGGATTTGTTCCAGATCGGCTGCATCGGCTTGCTGAAATCCGTGGACAAGTTTGATTTGTCGTTTGACGTGAAATTTTCGACCTATGCGGTTCCGATGATCATCGGAGAGATCCAGCGCTTCTTGAGAGACGATGGAACCCTTAAGGTCAGCCGCTCGCTGAAGGAGCTTGCCAATAAGGTACGGAAGACCAAGGACGAGCTGTCCAAGCGGCTCGGCCGTCTGCCGACCGTCGGCGAAGTGGCGGAGGAGCTCGGGATTACCGCCGAGGAGGTTGTCTTCGCGCAGGAAGCGAACAAGCCGCCTTCGTCGATTCACGAGACGGTATTTGAAAACGACGGCGATCCCATTACGCTGATGGACCAGATCGCGGACGACAGCCAGGAAAAATGGTTTGACAAAATCGCCCTGGGCGAAGCGATCGAATCGCTCGGCGAGCGGGAACGCCTGATTGTCTATCTGCGGTACTTCCGCGACCAAACCCAGTCGGAGGTGGCCGGCAGACTCGGCATTTCGCAGGTGCAGGTTTCCCGGCTGGAGAAGAAAATCCTGCAGTCGATACGGGATCAGATCGCCCAATAGCCGCCGGGACGCCGTTTCTTCCGAAATGAGCGCCTCCTGCGGAAAGGTGGCCGGAATCGGACAATTGTCCGATTCCGGCTTCTTTTTTGAAACGAAACAAGGGGAACGGCCGTACTATACATGGTTATCTGTTGTTTATTCCGATGCGGGCCGGCGGTTGGGCCGCATTGCAGCCGGGAGAGATCATGAAATGGACTTAATCAACCTGAACCCTGAAAAAGTGAATGGCCAAGTGCTGAACGAATGGAAAAACGTCATGCTGGTCTATAAGTTTGCGCTGGATGAAGTGAATACCAAGCTGGAAATCCTAAACGAGGAGTTTCAATTTATCCATCACTACAATCCGATTGAGCATATGAAATCGCGCATCAAGAACCCCGAGAGCATCATCGCCAAGCTGAGGCGCAAAAACCTGGATGTCACCGTCCAGAACGCCCGCGACCATATCCATGACATCGCCGGCATCCGCATCATTTGTTCGTTTACGACGGACATTTACCGGATTGCGGATCTGCTCAGCAAGCAAAGCGATATCAAAGTATTGGCGGTCAAGGATTACATCCAGCATCCGAAACCGAACGGCTACCGTAGCGTGCATATGAAGCTGATCATCCCCGTCTTCCTGAGCGACCGGGTGGAGGAAGTGCCGGTCGAAATCCAGATCCGGACGAGCGCAATGGATTTCTGGGCGAGCCTGGAACACAAAATCTACTATAAATTCCAGGAAGGCATTCCCGCGTCAATTACGGAGCAGCTGAAGGAGGCGGCGACGCTGATCGACCGTCTGGACAGGCAGATGCTTTCATTAAACGAGCAGGTGCACACGATCAAAGACCTCAATGAGCAGGAAAGCCACTCGCTCGTCAAGCGGAGCTGACGGTTCTTTGCCCTCACCCTTTTCTTGGTTGTCCGAAGCCGGAAAGGTTGGATTGTCAACCCCCCCGGGGTTGTGTTAAGTTAAAGATACAAATTTTTTAGGAGAGAAGCGCATCATGTACTTGCATGGAACCAGCCGTATCGACAGCCGCGGCCACCTGCAGATCGGCGGCGTCGACGCGAGCGACCTGGCCGCCCGGTTTGGCACTCCGCTCTACGTCATGGACGAAGAGCTGATCCGCAGGCGCTGCCGCGAATTTGTGGAAGCTTTCCGCTCTTCGGGGCTCCGCCATCAAGTGGCGTTCGCCAGCAAAGCGTTTCTCAATTTGGCCATGTGCCGACTTATCGAGGAAGAAGGCTTATCGCTTGACGTCGCTTCCGACGGAGAGCTTTATACCGCGCTCAAGGCCGGTTTCCCGGTGGAGCGCATTCATTTTCACGGCAACAACAAAACCCGCCAGGAGCTTGAAATGGCGCTTGACGCCGGCATCGGCTGCATAGTGGCCGATAACTTCCACGAGCTGGAGCTGCTGAACGAAGTGGCGGCGGAGAAGAGCAAGATTGTTGACATTTTGCTGCGGATTTCGCCCGGCGTTGAGGCGCATACGCATGATTATATGACGACGGGCACGGTGGATTCCAAATTCGGCTTCGACCTGGAGAGCGGAGCGGCGATGGAAGCGGTCCGCACGGCGGCCGGTTTCCGGACGCTTCGCGTGCTCGGCATTCATTCCCACATCGGCTCGCAGATTTTCGAGGTCGAAGGGTTTGGATTGGCCGTCCAGAAGCTGATGGACTTCGCGCTGGCCGTCCGCAAAGAGACGGGGCTTGAATTCCGCGTGCTGAATCTGGGCGGCGGCTTCGGCGTCCGCTACACGGAAGAGGACAAACCGCTTGGGCCGGCCGATTACGTCCAGAGCATCACCAAGGATATCCTGTCCGTTTTTACGGAGAACGGCTATCCGGTGCCTGAGGTTTGGATCGAACCGGGCCGCAGCATCGTCGGAGACGCCGGCACGACGCTTTACACCGTCGGCTCGACGAAGGATATTCCCGGCGTCCGCAAATACGTTTCTGTGGACGGCGGCCTCTACGAAAACCCGCGTCCTGCCTTGTACCAGGCCCGCTACGAAGCGCTTCTGGCCAACCGGGCGAACGAAGCGGAGGACGAACTGGTTTCCATCGCCGGCAAATGCTGCGAAAGCGATATCCTGATTTGGGATATCCGGCTGCCGCAGGCCAAGGCGGGCGACCTGCTCGCGGTGTCCTGCACGGGCGCCTACAACTACACCATGGCCAGCAACTACAACCGGTACCGCCGCCCGGCCGTCGTTTTTGTGAAGGACGGGGAAGCGGAGCTTGTGGTCCGCCGGGAAACGTACGAAGACCTGACCGGCCAGGATGTGATCCCGGAACGGCTGGAAAAGAAAAAGGCAGGACAGCGGTAATCCGTTTGTCCTGCCGTCGCCGGGATGCAGAGAGGCACTCGCCTGCTTCCGCCGTCCCGGCATCCGCCATTTTGCAGTCCCTTCCGGCGGCGGGCCCGATTGTGGAAGCGCCGCCGGTATAGTACAATGAGCGGGGAACGGACAAGCGGACCGTCTCCATGCAAAGCGGTTCCGTTTGCCGACTATATCCATTTGGAGGAAACAACGCATGAAAAAAGGCAGCATTAAACTCGCCAAAGGCGGGGAAATCCTCATCGAGTTCCTGCCGGAAGAAGCTCCGAACACGGTGGCCAACTTCGAGAAACTGGCCAACGAGGGCTTTTACAACGGCTTGACCTTCCACCGCGTCATCCCCGGCTTTGTCGCCCAGGGCGGTTGCCCGCGCGGCAACGGCACCGGCGGCGCCGGCTACACCATCAAATGCGAAACGGCCACCAACGTGACCAAGCACGAGCGCGGCGTTCTGTCCATGGCGCACGCAGGCAAGGACACAGGCAGCTGCCAGTTCTTTATCGTGTACGAGCCGCAGCCGCACCTGAACGGCGTGCATACGGTGTTCGGCAAAGTCGTGAGCGGCATGGAGCATGTCGACACCATCCGCCCGAACGACGTGATGGAAGAAGTTAAGGTCTGGGAAGAGTAAATATCCGATTCAGTTTTTCATAAAAGGATTGCAAAACGGCTGTCAGCATGCCTCTCGCCTGCTGACAGCCGTTTTTTGAACCGGTCGAACCTGCATGTTTGGGATTACCATCGTCCCGAACGCGTTCGGCGATGGGTGCAAGCCCATGAGTGATTCTAGCTAAGATGAACGTAAACAAGGACAGCCCTCCATAATTGCT
>NZ_JCAPET010000032.1:0-54257 GCF_059735245.1 Gorillibacterium sp. sgz306347 | reverse complement strand
GCAGGACCGGCGCAGCACACGCAGTGTTCACAGCGCACGCAGTGAGATCACAGCACACGCAGTGAAAGGTTCACGCAGTGAAGTGAGTTTGTTTTCATCGCGCAGGAAAGGGTGGTTGGTGTTGAGCTACAAAGACGCGGCAAAATCGCCGGAGCAACGGGCGGAGCTCCTGCTCGGGCTCATGACGGCCGAGGAAAAAGTAGGCCAGCTGGTCCAGCCGTTCGGCTGGCAGTCGTTTGAACGAACCGGAACCGGCGTCGAGCTGACCGAAGCGTTCATCGCCAAAGTCAGGGCCGGCGGAGTCGGTTCCTTGTACGGCACGCTTCGGGCGGACCCATGGACCGGCGTGACGCTGGAAACCGGCTTTTCCCCCCGCGAAGGCGCCGAAGCGATCAACAAAATCCAGCGCTGCGCCGTAGAAGAATCGCGCCTCGGCATCCCGATTCTGTTTGGCGAAGAAACGTCGCACGGCCACATGGCCATCGGCGGGACCGTCTTTCCGGTTCCGCTCGCCATGGGCAGCGCATGGAACGTGGGGCTGTACCGTGAGATCTGCCGCGCCATCGCGGCGGAAACGCGCAGCCAGGGCGGAGCGGCCGGCTACTCGCCGGTGCTTGATGTGGTGCGAGACCCGCGCTGGGGCCGTACGGAGGAATGCTACGGCGAAGACCCGTTTCTGATCGGAGAATACGCCGAAGCGGCCGTGCAAGGCATGCAGGGCGAGAGCCTGGACCGGCCGGACAGCATCGCAGCCACGGTGAAGCATTTCGTGGCGTACGGCAGCTCCGAAGGCGGACGCAACGCCGGACCGGCGCACATGGGCTGGCGCGAGCTGATGGAATCCGACCTGCAGCCGTTCCGCAAAGCGGTGAAAGCGGGCGCGGCGTCCCTGATGCCGGCTTACAATGAGATCGACGGCGTGCCCTGCACCTTGAACGACGATCTGCTGGACGGCGTGCTGCGCAAGGACTGGGGCTTTGACGGCATGATCATCACCGACTGCGGCGCGATCGACATGCTGGCGGCCGGGCACGACGTGGCCGAGGACGGAATGGACGCGGCGGTGCGCTCACTGCGGGCCGGCATCCAGATGGAAATGTCCGGGGAAATGTTCGGCACCCATCTTCTGGCCGCCATCCGGGAAGGCAAGCTGGCGGAACACGAGCTGGACGCGGCGGTCAAAAGCGTGCTCACGCTGAAGTTCCGCCTGGGGCTGTTCGAACGCCCCTACGCCGATCCCGAAGCGGCGGAAGCGGCAAAAGGGAAGCCGGAGCATATCGAGCTGGCCCGCCGGGCGGCCGAGGAGAGCGTGGTTCTGCTCAAAAACGAAGGCGGCGTACTGCCGCTGACGAAGGCGTCCGGCACGGTTGCGGTCATCGGCCCGAATGCGGACCGGCCGTACAACCAGCTGGGCGATTATACGTCGCCTCAGCCGCGCGAGTCGATCGTCACGGTGCTGGACGGCATCCGCGCGCTTCACGCGGACGCGCCGGAACGCGTGCTTTACGCACCCGGCTGCCGGGTCAAAGACCCTTCGCGCGAAGGCTTTGAAACGGCGCTCGCCTGCGCGGAAAAAGCCGATACGGTCGTGCTGGTGCTTGGCGGCTCCAGCGCCCGCGACTTCGGCGAAGGCAGCATCGACCTGCGCACCGGAGCCTCGGTGGTGACGGGACGCGGCGAAAGCGACATGGACTGCGGCGAAGGCATCGACCGGCTGACGCTCGGCTTGTCGGGCGTACAGCTGGAGCTGTTCCGTGAGATCCGCAAATTGGGCAAACCGTTAGTCGTGGTGTATATTAACGGGAGACCAATCGTGGAGCCCGAGATCGACGAGCAAGCGGACGCCATTCTGGAAGCCTGGTACCCGGGCGCCCAGGGGGGACATGCGGTCGCAGGCATTCTGTACGGCGACGTGAACCCGTCCGGCCGTCTAACGCTTTCGATCCCGAAAGCGGTTGGCCAGCTGCCGGTCTACTACAACGGCAAACGATCCAGAGGGAAGCGGTACCTGGAAAGCGACCTGGCGCCCCGCTACCCGTTCGGGTACGGGCTCAGCTATACCGAGTTCCGTTATTCCGGTCTGACGGTAACACCGTCCGTGATCGGACCGGACGATAGCGCGACAGTGCAGGTTTCGGTGACCAACTGCGGAACGCGCGAAGGCGCCGAAACGGCGCAGCTTTACGTAACGGACCGGATCAGCTCGTTCACCCGTCCGGGCAAAGAGCTGAAAGGCTTCCGGAAGCTGCGGCTTAAGCCCGGAGAAACCGGCACCGTCGAATTCGTCCTGACCCCGGAGCATTTGCAAATGTTCAACAAGGATCTGAAGCCGTTTGTGGAACCCGGCGAATTCATCATCACGGTCGGCGCAAACTCGTCTAGTGGCCTTGCCGCCGGTCTGACGGTACGGAAGGAGTAGCGAAAACGTGGAACGAATCAGCCGCTTTATCCGCGAGTTGACAAAAAAGCAATGGAAAGAGGTCCTGGCTATCCGGGACTGGGAAATCGGCAAAACGACATACCTGACCCCCGGAAACTACAAGGAGGAGGAGCCTTGGCCGGCCGGAGAAGCGCTTGACGCCTTCCCGAGCGTGCAGGGAAACACCTACTTTTTCCGCAAAACCTTGGTCATTCCGGAGGAGTGGCTGCCCGGCAAGGTCGGCCTTTCCTTCGAAGCGGGCGGCGAAGGCCTGCTCCGCGTCAATGGAAAGTCGTACGCCGGACTGGACCGCAATCATACTTACGTTACCTTGAACACGGAAATCACCGGCCTCGCCCCGGAATTGGAAATTGAATTGTACGATGCGATCCCGGAGCCGTTCGACCGCTTGAACGAGCAGGCGACGATCCATCCCCCGATCCGGGCCGTGCATTCCCGGCTCGTCCGGGTGGATGAACCGGTGCAGAGCCTGCTTTATACGGTGACGGTCGTCCGGGACGCGGCGAAGCTGCTGCCGGAGGGCGATCTGCGCCGTCTCCGGCTGGTCGAAGCGCTGCACAAAACAATGGACCGGTTTACAGGCGGTCCTGGACCGGAGGAAGACCCGGCGGCCCATACCCGCGCGCTGGAGGAAGAATTGAAGGAAGCGGTCCGCGCCCAGGGCGGCAACGCGGCGGGCCTGGAGCATATGGTCGGACAGTCGCATATCGACGTCGCCTGGCTGTGGCCGGTGCGCGAGACGGTCCGCAAGACCAGCCGCACGTTTTCCACGGTCGACCGGCTGATGGATGAGTACCCCGGCTTCCGTTACGCGCAGAGCCAGCCCCAGCTGTATGCTTTCCTGAAAGAAAACGACCCGGAGCTGTATGAACGGGTGAGGGCCCGCATCAAGGAAGGGCGCTGGGAGCTGGTAGGCGGCATGTGGGTCGAGCCCGACCTGAATATCCCGAGCGGCGAATCGCTGATCCGCCAGATGCTTTACGGCCAGCGGTTCTACCGGGAAGAGTTCGGGCTGATTTCGGAGATCGAATGGCTGCCCGACACTTTCGGGTACTGCGCATCGCTGCCGCAAATCCTCAAGCACGGCGGAGTCCGCTACTTCATGACCTCCAAGCTGAACTGGAACGACACGAACGTGTTCCCGTACGACCTGTTCCACTGGGTCGGCATCGACGGGACGCCGATTCTTTCTTATCTGAATCACGGCATCAACGAGCATACGCACCCGAAGGACGTTTCCGAGCATTGGGAGTCGTACCGGCAAAAAGCCAGCTACGCCGAGCAAATGCTGCTGTACGGCCATGGAGACGGAGGCGGGGGCGTGACCCGCGAGATGCTGGAATACATCGACCGGTCCGATTTGATGACCGGCCAGCCGGAAAGCCGGCACAGCACGGCGGCGGCCTTTTTCGCCGGCGCCGAGAACGCCGGCCTGCCGAGCTGGCACGGCGACCTGTATCTGGAGCTGCATCGCGGCACCTACACTACGCATGGCCGCAACAAGCGGATGAACCGCAAGGCCGAGATCCTTTACCGGGAAGCGGAGCTGTGGGGGAGCCTCGGGTTCTCCGCAGCGCGCGGCGAAACGCGGGACGCCGTTCTGCGGTCGCTGAACGAGGGCTGGCGGCTGATTTTGCTCAACCAGTTCCATGACATCATTCCGGGCACGGCCATCACGGAATCCTACGAAACCTCCGCCCGCGAGTACGAGGACGTATTTGCCAAAGGCTCGTTCAGTCTGGAAAAAGGACTGGACGCGGTAGCCGGCCTGCTCAATACGGAAGGCGACGGCATCCCGTATACCGTCTTCAACGGCATGGGCTGGGAGAGAACAGATCTGGTCCGGATTGAAGGAGGCGCCGAGCTGGAGGGAATGGCCGTGTACGACGAGAACGGAAACGTTCTGCCATCCGACTTGCTCCGCAGCGGCGGCGGACGTTTCGAGCTGGCCGTCGAAGTCCCGGGAGTACCGGCTTTCGGCTGCCGGACCGTCTGGCTGAAAAGCGCGGCAAGCGGAGGCGCGGCCGCCGGGCAAACGGAAGGCGAAGCCCTCGGCGACAGCTGGGAAACGCCGTTTTACCGTGTGGCCTTCAATGAAAAAGGCGAGTTCGCCGGACTGTGGGACAAACAGGCGAACCGCGACGTGCTGCTTCCCGGGCAAACCGGCAACCGCTTCGACTTTTTCCACGACCGGCCGACGCTCTGGGATGCCTGGGACATCGACAACCGGTACGAAAGCCAGCCCGCCGGCTCCGCCGTTCTGGAGGACAAAAGGATCGCGAAGCGCGGCGAAACCTTGGATGTCCTCACCTTCCGCTGGCGGATCGGCGAACGCTCCGTCATTGAGCAGGATGTCGTTTTCTACCGGCAAAACCCGCGGATCGATTTTATCACCCGCGTGGACTGGAACGAGAAATACAAGCTGCTGAAAGTGGCGTTCCCGGTTGACGTCCGGACCGAGAAGGCGACCTTCGAAATTCCGTTCGGCGCGCTGGAGCGCACCACGCACCGCAACACGAGCTGGGAGCAGGCACAGTTTGAAGTCTGCGGCCACCGCTTTGCGGACGTGTCGGAAAGAGGCTACGGCGTCAGCCTGATGAACGACTGCAAATACGGGTACGATGTGCAGGGCAGCACGCTTCGGCTTTCGCTTTTGCGCTCGCCCACCTGGCCGGACGCGACAGCGGACGAAGGGCGGCATGAGTTTACGTATTCGCTCTATCCGCACGCAGGGGATTGGACGGAGGCGCGGACGGTCCGCCTGGCGGCGGAGCTGAACCGCCCGATGACGGTCCGCCGGACGGAGGGGGCGAACGGACCGCTTCCGCCGGTCCTGTCGTTCATTCCGTACCAGGCCGAGCATGTCGTGCTGGACACGGTAAAAGAAGCGGAAGATGGCAGCGGCGTGATTCTGCGGTTCTACGAATCCGGCGGCGGCCGCGAGACCGTTTCCGTCGGCTGGCACCGTCCGATCGCGGATGCTTTCCTCGCCGACGCTCTGGAGGAAAACGGGGAACGCTTGCCGGTGGAAGATGGCGGCATTCGGCTCGCCTTCCGTCCTTATGAGATCAAAACCGTTAAGCTGACGTTCTGACGCGCGCCCGGAGCGGCGATTCCGGGTGGAAAGGCAGCGGATTTTCCCGCGCCTTTCCGCCCGGAACCTGCACCGGTGTTATCCGACAAGGCGTTTCAATCCTGAAGCTGCCGAACCGAACAAACAAGCGCCTTCTCCTTTCCGGCCGTGCGGCCGCCGACCGGTCTGTTTGCTGCGCCCTTTTACCGGCTTTCCCTAGAATCAAAAAAGGAGAGAACCACCATGGAACAATTCCGACTGCCTCAAATTCCGATGCCTAAGCTGGAGCTTCCCAAAGCGGTTCAGGAAACGCTGGCCGAAGCGGAAATCAAGCTGGCCCACCGGCCGAAGCTGCTGCAGCTGTTCAAAAACTGCTTTCCGAATACGCTGGAGACGACAACCAAGCGGATGGAGGACGGCACGACATTTGTGATCACCGGCGACATCCCGGCCTGCTGGCTGCGCGACTCCGTTGAACAAGTGATTCATTATGTGCCGCTGGCCAAAAACGATCCGGACCTGCAGCGGATTTTAAGCGGGCTGATCAAACGGCATATGGCTTACATTCACATTGATCCTTACGCCAATGCGTTTAACGAATCCGACAACGACTGGCACTGGAACAAAGCCGACCGGACCGACATGTCCCCTTGGGTTTGGGAGCGCAAGTTTGAGCTGGATTCGATCTGTTTCTCGTTCCGCCTGGCGTATCTGTATTGGAAAGAAACCGGCCTGACGGATATTTTCGATTCCGGCTTCAAAGCGGCCATGCGCACCACCGTCGACCTGTGGAAAACGGAGCAGTACCATTTCGAGCAGTCTCCGTACCGGTTTATGCGCGAAGGCTGTCCGCCCACGGACACGCTCAAGAACAAAGGCCTCGGCATGCCGGTGAATTTCACGGGGATGATCTGGTCCGGCTTCCGGTCCAGCGACGACGCCTGCGATTTCCACTACAACATTCCGGCCAATATGTTTGCCGTGACCGTGCTCCGGCAGATGCAGGAATTCGCCGAATGGGTATTCCGCGACACCGATTTCCTCAAGGAGCTGAAGGAACTGGAAGAGGAGGTCGTGCACGGCATTCAGCTCTACGGCATTTACCGCCATCCCGAGTTCGGCCCGATCTACGCCTATGAAACCGACGGGTTCGGCAACTACTGCCTGATGGACGACGCCGGCACGCCGGGCCTGATGTCCATTCCGTATCTCGGTTACGTCGGCGCGGACGATCCGGTTTATCAGAACACGCGCAAATTCGCGCTGAGCAAGCAAAACCCGTTTTACTACGAGGGCAAAGCGGCTAGGGGCATCGGCAGTCCGCACACGCCGGAGCAATACATCTGGCACATGGCTCTGTCGATGCAGGGCTTGACCGCGACCTCGCCGGAGGAAAAGCTGGAGATGATCGACATGCTGGAAAGCACCGACGCCGGCACCGGCTTCATGCACGAAGGATTCCACGCGGACGATCCCGCCATCTTTACCCGCAAATGGTTTGCCTGGTCGAACAGTCTTTTCTCGCAGCTGGTGTATAAGGCGATGAAGGACGACATTCTGTAAGGCCGCTTGGCCAAGCGGTGCGCATCATTCGAAACACACTTTTTCCAAAAAAGGAGACCTGAACATGAGCAAAATTATTGGCGAATCCCTGAAAAACATCCCCTGGCAGGATAAACCCGAAGGTCTGAACGCCCCGGTTTGGCGCTACTCGCAAAACCCGATCATCGGACGCCATGCGATCCCGAACTCCAACAGCGTGTTCAACTCCGCCGTCGTGCCTTTCGGCGACGGGTATGCCGGCGTGTTCCGCTGCGACTCCCGTTCGGTGAGCATGGATATTTTTGCCGGCTTCAGCGACGACGGCGTGAACTGGACCATCAATCACGATCCGATCGTTTTCCAGGGAGACGAAGAAGTTATCAAACGAGAATACCGCTACGACCCGCGGGTCTGCAAAATCGGAGACCGCTATTACATCACCTGGTGCAACGGCTACCACGGCCCGACGATCGGCATCGCGTATACGACCGATTTCAAAACCTTCCACCAGCTGGAAAACGCCTTTTTGCCCTACAACCGCAACGGGGTGCTGTTCCCGCGGAAGATCGGGGAGCGCTACGCCATGCTGAGCCGTCCCAGCGATACGGGCCACACGCCGTTCGGGGATATCTTTTACAGCGAAAGCCCCGACCTGACCTTCTGGGGCATGCACCGCTATGTAATGGGCACCATTGGCGGCGACGCATCCGCCTGGCAGTCCAAGAAAATCGGCCCCGGACCGGTTCCGATTGAAACCGACAAGGGCTGGCTGCTGATCTACCACGGCGTCATCAACACCTGCAACGGCTTCGTCTACCGGATGGGCTGCGCGCTGCTGGATCTCGACCAGCCGTGGAAGGTGAAGGCGCGTTCCCGCAACTACATTCTCGGACCGGAAACGCTGTATGAGTGCGTCGGCGACGTTCCGAACGTAACCTTCCCCTGCGCCGCCTTGACGGACGCGGATACCGGCCGGATCGCCATTTACTACGGCTGCGCCGACACGGTGACCGGCATCGCCTTTACCACGGTGGATGAACTGCTGGATTACATGGAGAAATATCCGCTGGAAGAGGCTTAAGCGAATCGGATTCTTATAAAGG
This sequence comes from Gorillibacterium sp. sgz306347, assembly GCF_059735245.1. Taxonomy (NCBI): domain Bacteria; kingdom Bacillati; phylum Bacillota; class Bacilli; order Caryophanales; family Paenibacillaceae; genus Gorillibacterium; species Gorillibacterium sp. sgz306347. The sequence goes on along the minus strand of NZ_JCAPET010000032.1, from coordinate 46,099 downwards.
TACGGTCCCTTGCGAGACAAGGGGCTGTACCTTTTTTCTGCGTTTGCCGCCGGTGCTGTTGGCGAAACAGCTTCGAAGGCCGCTGCTTTTTGGGGGCGGCGATTCATTGACTTTCAGAGCAAAGTTTGCCACCATAGAGCGGAGATGCTTGCTTCGAAAGGAAGGGACACCGATGACCAGAGAGACACGCAAACCGGAAGCCATGATCTTTGATATGGACGGCACGCTTTTTCAAACCGAATCGATTCTACTGCCCGCTTTTGCGAAGGTCTGCGACGATTTGCGCCGGGAAGGCTTGTACCGCGGGGAAAATCCGCCCGACGAGCGGATTCTGGGCGGATTGGGCATGCTGCTGGAGGAAATCTGGCGGAAGGTGTTTCCGGGCGAGCCGGAAAAGACGCACCGCCGCGCGGACGAGCTGCTTTTGCAGCATCAGATCGGATGCCTGGAGCGGGGCGAAGGGGTGCTGTACCCCGGCGTGGAGGAAACGCTCCGCAAGCTTTCCGCCGCCGGCGTGCGCCTGTTTGTGGCAAGCAACGGGCTGGAGGATTACGTCAAGCTGGTCGCGAGTCACCAAGGAGTGGCCGAGCTGTTCGAAGGGCTGTACAGTGCCGGCGAATTCCGTACCCGCAGCAAGGTGGACCTGGTCCGGCTTCTGCTGGAGCGCTACGGCGTGAAGGAGGCCTGGATGGTCGGGGACCGCTCCTCCGATGTGGAGGCGGGCAAGAAAAACGGCCTGCTTGTTGTCGGCTGCGACTACGCCGGCTTCGGCGACAAGGCGGAGCTTGCGGAGGCGGACGTTACCATCAAGACGTTTTCCGAATTGCTGACGCTGGCGGGGATTGAATAACGGGCCAGCTCCGAAGGAAGCAAACCAAATACGCGGCGCATGAACAGGGCCGGCACCGGGTGAACCCGGTGCCGGTGTTTTTGTTGCGGATCCCGGCCGGTCAGAGAAAACTGGTTCCCCGCAGGTTTTTATGGTTAACAATTGGGGTGGCGTGTCTTTCGGCTGGGCAGAATAGGCACAGCTTGACAATGCGCTGATTGAGCGATAGAATGATAACGAGCAATTAAATAGTAGACAATTGAATTTTAAAAAATCAAGGAGAGGATGAACGCAATGCAGCCCCTTTATACCGCAACCGTAAAAGCCACCGGAGGAAGAGACGGCAAAGTGCAGTCGAGCGACCAGGTGATCGATCTTTCCGTGAAGACGCCGAAGGAGCTTGGCGGCGCAGGCGGCCATGCAACCAATCCCGAGCAGCTTTTTGCCGCCGGTTATGCCGCTTGCTTTGACAGCGCCCTGAACCTGGTCATCCGCAACAAGAAGCTGAAGGTGGAGGGCACGGAGGTCACGGCTCATGTGACGATCGGCAAAGACACCGACGGCGGCTTCAAGCTGGCCGTGAAGCTGGACGTATCCGTCTCCGGCGTCGACAAGGAAACGGCGCAGGAGCTTGTGGAAGCGGCGCATCAGGTATGCCCTTACTCCAAAGCCACGCGCGGCAATATTGACGTGGAACTGAACGCTCTCTAAGCCGGCCCGCCCGGCCGACCGTGAAAACCGCTTTCGCCCGACGGCGAAGGCGGTTTTTTGCTGGGCAAAGAAATGTTCACCAGCATCCAGGCGGGCACGCCAAACAGGCTTCGGAGGCATTGGCGGTCTACCGCGCCTTTTTCTTGCGGCATGGGACGAGCGGCGTTCCCGTATGCTGTACTGACGGGAAGAAAGAAGCGGCCGCCATATGGCGATAAGGAGGAGGCGCAATGACCGGACTTTTTCCGGCCCCGGTCCGAACGGCGCGGGGCACGCTGTGGGGATACATTGACGCGCAAGGGCGGTTCGCTGTCGCCCCGCAGTTCGAGCAGGCAGAAGCGTTTCAGCCGAACGGCTTGGCGGCGGCATGGTTGAACGGCAAAGCGGGCCTGATCGACGGAACTGGCCGGTTTGTCGTTCCGCCGGTTTACGATTCGATCCTGCCGTATTCGGAAGGACGCGCGGTTGCGGTCGACGGCCGCGGCTTTCTCGCTCTGGACGAGGCGGGCCGGCCGATTACGTCCAGGCGTTACACCTATATGAGTCCCTTCCGGGAGGGGCGTGCGCTTTTCGCCTCCTCCGAAACCGGGGGTCAAAGCCTGTATGGCTATTTGGACCGGGCCGGGCAAGAAGCCATTCCCGCCCGGTACAGCGAAGCGAACGACTTCGGGAACGGCAAGGCGCTTGTCCGCTCGGCCAACGGAGGTTACGCATTGATCGACCGTTTCGGTCATGCTCTTGCGCTGTACGCCTATCCGTTTGTCGGCAATCCCGGGGACGGCCTGTTGGCCTTTCAAGCCGAAAAGGGCGGAAGGTACGGGTACATGGACGAACGGGGCCGCGTTGTGCTGTCTCCGAGGTACACCGGCGCGCAGCCGTTCCGGGACGGTCGGGCTGTGGTCAATACGGCCGAGGATTACGGCAACCGCTACGGCTGGATCGACCGGACCGGGACGTTCGTCGCCGGACCTGGCTACAATGACATCCGGCCGCTTGGCGAAGGCAAAGCGGCGCTTGGCAAAGCGCTCGATCCCGCAAAACCATACCGCGGGTCCAAATTCGCCGTGGTTGATGCGGAAGGGCGGCTCGCCGGCGGCTTTCAGTACGACGATGTAGCGGAATACGAAGACGGGCTGGCGTCGGCAACCGATTCGCGGCACACGTTCTTTCTGGACCGGAGCGGCCGCCGGGCGGAATGGCTGCCGGCCGTTCCCGGCAGCGGGACGGTGCGGATGACCGGCCCGCTGATCCGCGCGGATACGGACCTGCGCCTTGCCTACCTGGACCGGTCGGGCCGCACGGTCTGGCGGCAAAATACCGTGATCCCGCTGGCTCCGCCTTTTCGCGTGGCCGAGCGCAAATACAAACCGAACCGGGACTACCTCGTGTACTTTCCCGAGGTGCAGGGCATGGCGGATGCGGAAGCGGAGCGCGCGCTGAACGCCAGGCTGAGGGAGCTGTCGGCCGTAAAGCCCGTCAAGCCGGACGCGCTGCTGGACGCGAGCTATACCGGCGACTTCTCGGTCGCCTTTTACCGGAAGCTGCTTCTGGTTCTGGAGCTTACGGGCTACGAATATCCTTTCGGAGCTGCCCACGGAATGCCCAGCCGGATTCACGCCAACCTTCATTTGCGCACCGGCGAGATTTTTCAGCTGAAGGATTTGTTCAAGCCGGACAGCGGTTACGTAAAAACGCTCAGCCGGATTGTCCGGCGGCAAATCGATCAAAACCCGGAATACGACTACGTCTGGAAAGACGACTACAAAGGCATCCGGCCGGATCAGCCGTTCTACGTGGACGAAGCAAACCTGTATCTGTATTTTGCGCCGTATGAAATCGCCCCCTACGCGGCGGGCTTTCCGACCTTCCGCATTCCGTTTGCGGAAATCTCGGGCCTCATCGACACGAACGGTTCGTTTTGGCGGGCGTTCCACCCCTGAGTTCGGCCGAAACCCGTTCGGGTGAAGCGGGCAGCTGCATGGAGCGTTTGGGCCTCCGGTCGCTGTTGTCTCCGGATTTCTTCATCAGGTATTGCAGCGGGGGAAATCTGAAGACAAAGGCGAACGCTGGCGCTCCTGCGGCTCCAAACCTCCTTTTCGCTACTGTTCATCCTGTGGGTTGTCGAGCGATTCCAGGACTGGAACCGCATGTAATTTTTTTCACGAGGTGGCGGATTTTTGAGAGGATAAACCGCTTACATGTCGAAAGGTATAAGCGGAGGGATCAACGATGTACCAGACCGGAACCATTTTGAAGAACGACGCCGATTTTGAAAACGCTATCTGGATGGCTCGTCATGTGGAAGTATGGCAGGGCGGACAACGCGTGCATGAAGGCGGACCCGCGGAGGAGCAGACCGCCTACTGGGTCCGAATCGGAGGCACGATTTACTTCAAATCCACTTATCAATACCGTGTCCGTTAAAAAGGAGGCCCTTCCGTTAACCCCTTGTCCAAAAAATAACCGCAGCTGCCCGGCGTTTGGCCGGAGACCCCCTGTCGGAAAGAAGCGCACCGGCTCCTTCGGGAGACCGATGCGCTTTTTTAACCTTCGGAAACGCCTTTGCGGTTCGACAAGCGCCACAGCGCATACTCGAGCGGCCGGCGGACCGCCGTTTCGTAAACCTCGCGCTCGCCGGTCCGGCGGAAAATGTCCCGCGAAGGCTTCGGGTTGACCTCCAGCAGCCAAAGGCGTCCGTCGGGCCCGAGCGCCAGATCAAGCGCCAGCTCGCAGAGCGGGCCGAAGGCTTTCTCCAGCTCCTCCGCCACCAGGCGCGCCAGTTTATCCGCGTCCGCCCGGATGGAGCGGGCCGTGCCGGCCGCCGGCTTCCGGAGCTCCAGCAGCCTGCCGAACGAAACCGCTTCGCCGCCGCCGTGCAGATTCGACGTTACGCTGCCTTTTCCGCCGATCCGCCCGGCCAGGCCGGTCGTTTCCCAGCTTCCGGCGCCGTTTTTTTGCAGCAGCAACCGGATGTCGTGTACCCTTCCGTCGGGCAGGTCAAGCGGAATGCCCTGCTGAATGATGTACCGGCCCGCGAAGCCGAGGGAACGCAGCCTGGAAGCGGCAGAAGCGGGAGGCAGCCGGAGCGGGCGGATGATCCGGCGGGCGAAGTCCCGTCCCTGGAGCACGCAGCCGCCATTGCCGGCGGCAATGCTGGCGATGCCCCGCCCGCCCGAGCCGTTGACCGGCTTCAGGTAAACGAGCCCGTACCGCTTCAAAAAGCCGCGCAGCTGCCGTCCCCCGGTGTACCGGGCCGTTTCCGGCAGATGCGGGCGGATGACCGGGTTCCGGGCCAGAATCCGCTGATTGCCCCATTTGCTGGACAGCGGCCGGCTTAAATACAGCAGGGACGGGTGAAGGGAACGAAACCGGCGCAGCTGGCCGAAGCGGGGCGACCGCTGCGTGCGGCAGCGGTCGTATACGGCGTCCGGCAAGTGCCGCCGTTCCCGGCGCCATTTCCCCTCGGCGGGCCGGTAAACATGCGCCAGCACCGTTTCTTTTGCCGCATCCTCGGGGGTGAAAACGAACACGTCAAACCCAAGCGCCGCCCCCGCCTCCGTCAGAGAACGAAAGTAACGCAGCTCCTCCGGGTCCAATCGGTTTGCGCTTCCGTACAGCGTCATGATGCCCAAGACCGGTTTTTCCGCCACGTCCCTCATCCGCCTCTTCTTCTCCTTCGCTTCGGCTTTGCCAAATGCAGGCTGTATTTGATGATGTGCTCCAGGGAAGCCCGCCGGATATCCGGCTCGTCGAATTTCATCGGGCGCGAATTGGCCTCGAAAAACCAAACCCGCCCCAGCTGGTCGACGCCGAGATCGAGGGTCATTTCGCCGTGCGGATGCCCGGCTTCCTTTTCGATCTGCTTGGCGATCGCAAGCGCGGCGGCTTTGATCCGCCGCAGGAGAAAGGGCGTTTTGTCGAGGCCGAAAAAGGCCTCCAGCGCGTTCTTGGGATCGTCGATCCGGCCGCCGCGCGGAACGTGCGTCGTGATGCTCGCCGCACCGGCGACACGCGCTCCGATGCCCGTCACCTTCCATTTGCCGGTCGCGTCCTTTTGCGCCAGCACACGCAAATCGAACGGCCGCCCGCCCGATTCCGCCAGCCGGATGCCTTGTTGAATAATGTACTCCTCGTCAGCGATTTCCTTTTTGAGCCGGGTCCACATCCGCGGAATGTTGACATGCTTGGAAACGATGCTTTTGCGGTTATTTTGCACGCTGAGCCGGCACCAGGAGCCGTCGCCTTCCGGGCCGGTTTCCAGCTTCATGATGCCTTTGCCCGCCTTGCCGCGGATCGGCTTCAGGTAGACCATCGGATGATCGCGCACAAATTCGGCCAGATCCTGCGGCGAGTTTAACTTGCGGGTGGCGGGAATAAAATGTTTGGTCTCTTTCGCCCCGTTCAGCCATTCAAACAACGTCCACTTGTTAAAGAAAAACGGATTGAAAAGCTGAATCGACCGGGAGCGCAAACAATCGTCGATTACTTTCCGCACCTCGGGCAGCTGCTCGTCGGACCGTGTCGGAATGCGGCTGTACACGACCTGAGGCCGGGGAAGAAGCTGGCGGTACCAGGTTTTGTACTCGGGGTAATACAGGTACCCGTGCGTTCTTTTTTGCGTCGGATCAAAATCGGCGGTCGTCGTCACAAAAACAAAGACGCCAAGCTCTCTTCCCGTCTGGATCAGATCGATGAAATTGGATTCATTGCCGCGGAAGCCGCGCTCGGGATCCGGCATGGTCAGGATGGCGAGGGAAATTTGCTTCGGGCGATCCTGCTCCATGTCGACCATCGATCAGTCCTCCCTTTCGCCGAAACGGCTTAAATAAAGGAAATGCTCGAACAAATTGCGGGATGCGGCTTTGCCCTGGTTTTTCAGCTGGGGGTGCTTGAAGATGGTCCGGCCCGGCTTGGAGTTGGCTTCGAACATCCAGACCTTCTCATCCGTGTCGATGCCCAGATCAAGCCCGATTTCCCCGAGCGCGTGGGGATATTCCCGTTCGATAGCCTGGGCCAGCTGAACGGCCGTGTTTTTCGCTTTGTCGAGCACTTCCTCCGCCCGGCTGCCATAGGCGGTTTGCAGCACCTGATCCGGGGTCAGCAGCTCCCCGCCCGTTCGGACATGCGTCGTGACGCTGCCTTTGCCGGCTTTTTTGGCCCCGATGCCGGAAACAACCCATTCATTGCGATTGTTTTTGGTCAGGTGAAACCGGAAGTCGATCGGGCACTCGTCGATTTCAATCAGCCGGATGCCTTGCTGAATAACGTAATGGGACATGCGGAGATTCAGCCGCTTCAGCATGGCGAGAAGGCCCTGAAAACGGGGAAAGCGCATCAGTACGTTGCTGCCTTTCCGCCGGTAGCGCAGGTAGTAGCCTTTGCCGGGCTGGTACGTCAGCCGGAAGATGCCGAAGCCCAGGCTGCCCGTTGTCGGTTTGAGGTATACGAACCGGTGCTTTTCGAGCATGCTGCGGATTTCCTCGGGGTCCGGATCGATTTCGGTATCGGGCACGTGGGCCGACATGGTCTGGTCGTTGTCCAGAAGCCGGTACACGTCCCATTTGTCAAAGAAGTCCCAATTGAAGAACGGGATGCCGCGGCGGACGAACCTCCGCTTCAGCTCCAGCATCGAAGCGGATTTCTCCGCCCACCGGTGCGGCAGACGGTTGTAAACGACATCGGGAAGCGGCACGGTCTTTCGTCTCCACCCGCCGTGCTCCTGGCGGAAAAAGCCGGTTACCGTCTCGTCGTTCCAATTCACGCTGCGCGGGGAAAAGGCGAAGAGAAACCCGTTGTTTTTGGCCAGGTCCGCAAGCTCGCGGATGATCGGGGTGCGGCCCCCGAAGGGGCGTTCGGCATTCGCCGTAATATCGGTCATCACGCCGACCAGGGGCCCGATCCGGACCGCCCGCTCGCCGTCGGTGCGCACGAAGCAGCTTCCTTCGTGCGGCAGACGGAGGGATGCGGCGGCGGATGCGGGGAGAACCAGCAGGTTTCCCTGGCGGTTCAAGGTTTTCACCGTGAGCGTCACGCTGCGGGAGCCGATCCGGAGGGTGCACGTTCTGCCGGGGGTAAGCTGCATTCGTTTGCACAGCGGACGGGTCAGCGCGACGAAACGCCCTTCCTGACGGGTGATGAGGATGTTGCATGAAGTCAAACTCATCGAGAGTTCCTCCTAAACGATTCGCCGGTTTGGTGCGGGCTAAACGGCCGCGGGAGCCGGATGGCGGCGCGCGAGTGCGAGCGCGTACGCCACCGGATTGGCGACGGAGCGGCGGGCGGCTTCGGTATCGCCCGCCGCCCGGAACGCTTCCCGTCCGGGACGGGAGTTTGCTTCGAGGAGCCAAAGCCGTCCGGAAGGCTCTATGCCGAAGTCCAGGCCGAGCTCGGCGAACCGGCCGAATGCGCGCTCCAGCACCTTGGCCGCCAAAACGGACAGCCGGCGGATCCGGTCCAACAGCCGGCTTGCCTCCGCTTCGCCGAATCTCCGGGCAAGGTGTCTCCCGGGGTCGGCCGCCCGTCCGCCGCCATGCAGGTTCGACACGGCGCTGTCCGGCGCGCCGATCCGGACGGCCGTGCCCGCGACGGTCCAGGTGCAGGAGCCGTCCTTCTGCACAAGGCAGCGGATGTCGCAAACGGGCTCGCCGTCCCAGGCAAGCTGCAAGCAATCCTGCACGAGGTAATTCTGCGCGCCCGTAAAGCCGCGCAGCCAGTCAAGAAAGTCATCGGAAGCGGCAAAGGTCCGCCGGAACGGCTTTCCCGTCCGGTCGCGGCCGTCCGCGGCAATGCCCGCGCCGTCCGCGCCGCATAGCCGGAGACGGCAGCAGCCCTTGCCCTGCGAGCCGCAGTCCGGTTTCAAAAACGCCGCGCCCCGCCGTGCCAGCCGCAGCAGCACGGCTTCGCCGTTGCCGGCGGGTCCGGTAAAGGGCAAATACGGCCGCAGCGCCGGACAGCGGGCGAGCGCCCGGCCGGTTTCCCGCTTCCCGCCGAGCCGGCCGGACAAAAGCGGGATGGCGTGCGCGGCGAGCCGCCGGCGGCCGAGGCGGGCGGCCCGCGCTTCATCGGGCCCTTCGGGAAAACAGCGGTCGATTACGGCGTGCGGCAGGGCAAACCGTCCGTCCCGCCAGACGCCCGCAGCCGCGTCGTACGCTTGACCGCTGACGCCTTCCGCAGGGGTAAGCAGCGCCTCCGGAGCAAAGACATACAGGTTCGCGCCTTGACGGCGGGCTTCGGCGCTCAGCTCCGCGTAGGTCCGGCTCTCCCGGAAGAGAAGCCGCCCCGGACGGGGAAACGCCATTACGCCGATCGAGGGCCGGCTCGTATCCATAAGCGACGCCTCCGGAAAACGAAATAAAACAGTTCTGTCAACGACTGGTTCATCATATGAGGACAGATATCCCTTGGTGCTTGATCCGCGCCCAACTTGATGCCCCGGGGGACGCGTCATAAACCGCGCCCGCCGGGCATATGCTGAAGCGAACAAGCTTCGGAAGGGAGCGGGCAATCATGAAAGGAACCAAAAGCATGCTATGTCTCAGCGGAGCGCTCGGCCTGCTGATCTATGCCGTCCCGCAGCTCAGAATGGGCGAGGGGTTCATGCTTCCCACGGTTTTCGGGGTGCTTTGGCTGGCCATGCTGCTGCTGATCGTGGCGGCGCATTTGCATGACATCATGGGCGTGGATGAAGAAGAGCGGGCGGAGTACCGGGCGGTCAAGCGGGCGCGCAAATGGCGGATGGAGCAGACGTTAAACAGTGCAGCGAATGCCTGGAAGGGCAAACGGGAAGGCGCCTGAACACGGCTGAACCCACGGAGGGAATAGGGAGAGGGATCACCGGCAAGAAAAAGAGACGTTTCCGAAAAGCGGACCGCCGCTGATCGGGAACGTCTCTTTATGCGTTGTACGGGAAGCGCGGCGGGTGACCGCCGGTCTTACTTGACGACCAAAACCGGAATCTTGGCGTGCTGCACGACTTCATGGCTGACGCTGCCCAGCATCAGTTCACGGAAGTTTCCGAGGCCGCGGCTGCCGATCACGAGCAGATCAAACGCGCCTTCTCGGGAATAATTCAGAATCGTTTCGGCGGCGGGGCCTTCGATCTGAACCAGCTTCGAATCGTGGGGCAGCGGCTCCAGCAGCGGCTTCAGCTCCTCCATCATCCGCTCGGAATCGTCATAGTATTCTTTTTGGGCGCTTGGCGGCGGCGTGATCATCGCTTCCCCGAGCACCATAACCGGATACTGCAAAACATTCAGCACGTGCAGCTCCGCTTCGGGGTTCAACGCGGCAAGCTCGATGGCTTTCGCCAGCGCTTTCCGGGAGGGCTCCGAACCGTCATAAGCCAGTAAAATTTTCTGAAACGGCATCTGCAATCACTCCAAACGGGTTGATGAGTTCCCTATCGACTCTATTATATCACGCCGTTTGGAAGAAGCCCAAAAACGCGGTTGCCAGCCGGGAGCGGAAAACCCCGCCGGCCTTTCCAACGTCTCTATTAACAAATGATATTTCCAAAGGAGAGACGAAAGCATGGGCAAAAAACGGTTCGCGATTTTGTCCGCCCTCACGGCGGCAAGCCTGCTGGCTGCAGGCGCAGGAATGGAAAGCGCGCCGGTCGGCCTTCGGGTGGACGGCGCGGAGATAAAAACGGCGGGAACGGTTTCCGTCAAAGACGGGACCGCCTTTGCGCCTGTCCGAACGGTTGCCGAGGCGCTCGGGGCGCAGGTCACCTGGAATGCCGGGCAGCGCGCCGTCGAGCTCCAGACGCAGCCGACGCCGCAGGAGGCGGCGGAATGGATACGAAAGCACAGCGGACTTGGAACGATACCGGAAGACTATTTCGAGTTTATCACCGTTGACCCGATTCATGCCGACGCGGACCCGGAAGCCGAATACGCCGTCCGAATGGACGGCGGGGTTCATTTGGGTTATTTTTTTGTATTCGACCGTCACCCCGGCGGCGTCCGCCTGCTGTTTGAGCGCGAATGGCAGGTCGACTCGGTTCGGGCGGAGCCCGCGTTCTTTCTTGGTTCCGTTCCGTTTTACGAGGTGGAGAGCCGCGACGGGGGCAGCGGCCTCGATATGCGCGAGGTCCACTTGCTGACCCCGGACGCCGCGGGGCGCTGGAAGGAAGCGTGGAGCGGCGTGGCAAGCGAAAGATCGGTTTTTCAGGACACCGTCTATCTGCGTCTGGGCGGGTATCGGTTTTACAATGAAAAAGCGGAATTGATCCATTGGCAGACGGAAGCGAAAGAAAGCCTGGCCGGCGTGCCGTTGACGGAACCGGTGACAAGCACACAAACGTTCGTTTTTGAAAACAACCGCTTTGTGGTCAAACAAAGCGAGGCCCGTTAAGCGGCGGGGACAAAAAGACAACGGGCAAAAGGCAATTGCCCCGCCGCCACGGCGTCATCCGCGCCGGATCGGTATTTCCCGTTCCCGGCTGGGCGGGGCTTTGGGAAGCCGGATGATGAGGTTGTTTTTGGTGATGCGGGCGACCGCGCCCTTTGACGCAACCGCAACGGGGAGCGCAAAGAGGCGCTCGGTTCCGCCGGGCAGACCCGAGAGCCGAAGCTGCGTGCGGTCGGCATGCAGCAGCAGCCGGCTCGGCTCTGTCCTGTCCGGCAGCGTGAAGCGCACCACCACCGCGTCCCCCGACGCGGTGATCCGCGGGTTGCGCGGATAGGACGGGGCGGGGGCGTGAACCGTGTTTTCGGGCTGGCGGGACTCGGGACGGGCCGCCGCCTGCTTGCGCGTATCCGCCGCCGGTTCGTGCTGTTCCTGGCCCGGTCCGGCATGCGGCGCGGCCGTGCCGATGGAGAGCGAGTCAAGCGTGTGCTTTACGAAGTCCTCGATCAGGGAGCGCATCCATTCGCCGGACTGAAGGGCTTCCGCCGTTTTGGGCAGCGGGGTTTTTCCTTCGAGCAGCCGGTTCAGCGCCACCCATGGGTCAGAATCGTTTTTCGAGGGCATTCCGTCTTCCTCCTTCCTCGGTTTCCTTCCAGTTTATGAAGGGATTTCTCTGTGCGTGTTCCGGGAAGTTTCGGCTGACAGTGCTGAACGGGCATTCGCCGGCATAAGATGGCGGATAACCGGCGAATGCGGACTGCGGGCAGGGAGGCGTAGGGGATGCGGCGGCCAGCAAAGCTGAAAATCGAGCTTGGAAACATCAACGTGTCCCATATCGATTCCGGCTCCGGCATTTTTATCGGGACGAACGCCCAGTGGGGGTGGAGCTCCCACGCCAAGAACGTATCCGGCTTCGGAACCGTATCCGGCATGATGAACCGGCTGTCGGGGAACATCAGCGTGATTTACGACAATGACCTGGTCGATACCCCGATCGACGACCGCGACCTCATCGGGGGACCGTCGGCGGGTTCCGCAGTAGGGCTGGCCGCAGACGCGGCGGGAGTACCCGCAGGTTCCGCAGTGGGACCGGCCGCCGTAGCGGCAGGAGTACCCGCAGGTTCCGCAGTGGGACCGGCTGCCGTCCCGGCGGATGTAGCCGCTCCCGCCGCGCATACCTTCGGTCAGACGACAACGGCACCCGGCCCGAAGACGGGCGGAAAGCCCGATGCACCGGGATTGGACACGCGGCACGCCGCCCCGCCAAACGCTTCGGAAAGGCCAAGCAAAGGCAGGAGGACTCCGTGAAGCTTGCGCGCGGATGCGCTGCACCATGTCGGCGGGCGCGGAATAGGCTGAAATGGGCGCATGCGGCCAACACCAAGGGATCGGCAGGTGGGCGGATTGACGGTCAGTTTAAACTTCAATAGCATCGTCATCAACTCGAATAGCACCAATGCCGGGCTTTTTCAGGGCGAGAACGAGCAATGGGGCTGGAACGCCCACTCCAAACGGGTGGTCGGCGTCGGTCTCATCTGCGGGCAATATAACCTCATCACCAATCCCTATGTCATTCTCAGCAACAACAGTCTTGTGGATACGCCCATTTTCGATAATGAATTCAACAACAATCCGTCGGTGACGACCGCAGGGGCTTAGCATAGGGAAACAGGCCGGAGGCATATAGTGGAAAAGGGGGACGCGTATCGGACGGAGCCGGTCCAGGCGGACTCCAATCGGCGGAGAAAGGAGTGCCGGGTCCATGAAGTTGTTGATCGGCGACCTTCGGGCGGACCGTCTTGGCCGGAGCTCGGCCATCCGTTCCGGACGCAACCGCCCGGCGGGGCACCGGGACGTTTCGGTGCGGAGCGAAGGCTTCGGAGAAGTGGCCGGGGACCGAAATATTGTGGAAGCGGGCGTTTCCGGCGCAAGCCGTCCCCGCACGGCGCTTGCGGAAGAAGGCGAACCGAATGGCGGAGGATAAAAAAGAACGGCGCTGTCCGCGCTGCCGGGAAAAAGCGGACGAGAAGGACAAGTATTGCGTACACTGCGCGGCGCCTCTCGTGAACACCTGTACGAGCGAAGGAGATTTGTTTACCAAAAAATGCAGCCACGTCAATCGGGAGGACGCCGCTTATTGCGCCAAGTGCGGAAGCCCGACCGTATTTTACAAGGAAGGCCTGATCGGCGGAGTCCAAATCCGGCATGACGGAAGGGGAGGGCGAAAGCCATGAGCATCGGGGAAAGCCGCGCTATGATGAAGAAATGGAAGGAACAGGCGATCCGTGTCCTCGGCGAAGACTTCTGGGAAGAGCTTGGGGACATGCTGCCGCAAAAGGGCCCCCGGACCGATCTGTACCGGGACGGCCGCGACCTGGTGGCGGTAATGGAGCTTCCGGGCGTGGACTCGCCGGAAGGGCTTTCGGTGTCGCTGACCGGAAAGTGGCTTACCGTCAGCGGCGAAATTCCGTTTTCCTATCCGGTGAACGAGGACGATTTGTTATGCTCGGAGCGCCAATTGGGCCGGTTTGTCCGCAAGCTGCCGCTTCCCGAACCTGTCGACCCGGACCGCGTCAGCGCATCCTATCGCCAGGGGCTGCTGATACTTACAATGGCGCTGTACCCGGACGCCGAGAGCCGCACGGTGGCGGTCGAATTTGAAGGGCGGGAAGAGGCGGAGGAATGGCGGGGGTGACGGATGAAGCCAGGGAGCGGGAACCGGTGGACGGCGAGCAGCTCCGGCTGCTCCGGGACATCCTGGAGCGGCTGGAGCGGCTCGAAGCCCGATGGACCCGAGCCGAGCCGGGCGGAGAATGCCGCTTTACAGTGGAGACCATGCACGTCGACCGCTTTGTGGCCGACGAGCTTGTTTTTCGCATGGACCGGCTGGAAATCGGGGAGCTGAGCGGAGAGCTTACGATCGGCAACCGCTTTGGCGCGTCGCGCGGCGGCGGGCGGCGGGCGGAAGACCCCGGAAGCCGGGAGAGACCGGGAGACCGGGAGAGCACGGAGAGAACGGGAAGCCGGGAGAGTGCGGAGAGCAGGGGGATAGCAACGAAGCCGGCTTCGGCTCTCGGCCGGGAGGCCGTGCCTGCAAAAGCGGCAGGCGAAGGCACCGTGACTCTTCCTCCGCCGGAAGACTTGCCGGGCGAGAACCTCCGCGAGCCGCAGAGGCCGCCGGCGGAGCATGCCCGCAGAGCAGACGAGCCGCCGGAGCACGGCCCGGCAGGCCGGTGCCCGCCGGACGCCGGGAGCGAGCCGACCGCGGCCGGGGAGCCGCGCGTGGGCGCATCCGCCGCACCGGACGCCGGGAGCGGGGCGACTGCAGCCGGGAGTGAGCTGACCGCGGCCGTAAAGCCGCGCATGAGCGTATCCGCCGCGCTGGTGGCCGGGAGTGGGACGCCCGCGGCCGGAGAGCCGCGCATGGGCGTATCCGCCGCACCGGTGGCCGGGAGCGAGCCGCCCGCTGTGGAAACGCCTCTTATGGACGTTTCCACTGCCAAGCGGGAGCCTGTCCGGGTTGCGGTACGGGAGGACCGGATGAATGCTCCGGCCGGATTGTCCGCCCGCGGTACCGTGCGGCCGCTTTCGCCAGGGACACTTGACAAAGACAAAGAACGGACCTTCCCGTCATCCCTTCCCGCCCCCGGCAGAACCGATCCGGAGGAGAAGGGGAGAAAAGCGGGGATGGAGCGCACGGGTACAGGCTTCCGGTTTTTACCCGGGTGAGGAGGAGAAGCGATGCCGGGTTCTTTTTTATCTCCGACGTTTGTTATTGGCCATATCCGCATCGGGAGTGTGGAAGGCGCGTCTTGTATCAACATCGGCAACAATGTTCCAGCGGGGTTTGCCAGCCGCAAAACCCACAACCAGGGATTCGGCTCCATAGGCGGGGACGGAAACCGGTTCAGCGGCGCGCGTTCGTTTCTTCATGAGAATGCCGCGGCCGAGCCGGAGACCGGCGTCCGGGAGGATCCCGGGATTCCCGAGTGGATCAAGGAATGGATGGCCGATATTTACGCGGCGGAAAAAGACGGGGAAGAGGAAGCGGAGCCGGCGGTCCAGCCGGAGGAGGAGGGAGGGAATGATCCTTCCGCATAAAAAAGCAGACTGACGGCCGCTCCGGGGCTGTCGGCCTGCTTTTTTGCCGTCCGCTAGAAAATGGTGCCCGCAATGCCGCCCGCGCCGCCGCCAAAACCGGCGATCGGATTGTAGCCGCCTCCGACACCGCCCAAAACGCCAAGGCCGCCTCCTCCGCCAAGCAGCGAGCCGCCCGGGAAGCCGCCAAATCCTCCCGGAAAAGCTCCCAAGCCGCCCACGCTTCCGATTCCTCCAAGCCCGCCCAGCCCGGCCAAACCGCCAAGCCCTCCGAAGCCGCCCAACCCGCCCGGACCTCCGAATCCGGGGAGAGCGCCTGGACCGCCAAATCCGCCAAACCCGCCGAATCCTGCGGGAGTGCCTAGGCCGCCAAATCCGCCTAACCCGCCGAATCCCCCTGGAACGCCAGGCCCTCCGATCCCGCCTAAGCCGCCGGGGAAGCCGCCCGGAAAACCTCCGGGTCCGCCGAAGCCTGGCGGCTTACCAAAGCCCCCGATTCCTTTCGGATAAGCCCCCACCGCCAGAAGATTCGTCAAAAGCAGAGGAATGATGGCCGAGACGGACGCTTTTCCTTTTTTGCCGCGGGATAGATAAAGCTTGCCGCCGGACACCTTAAGCAGTTTGCCGCTTATGACCCGCCCGTCCTTTGTCAGCGCATATATGCGTTTCCCGGTCCACTTGCGGATGGTAGCCGGGTTTGCTCCCGATCGCGTCATGTTCCCACCTCCATGCCTGTTCCTTTCTCATCGTATGAGGGCTGGCGCCGCCCGGCCGGGACAACGGCACATGTTTCCGAAAAATGTGCTTGGGTGAAGTCCCTTTTCGGAGAGGCGGGATATGATGTAGCGAACGTTCGCGCGGAGAACCGATGCGCGGACCAAGGAGGCGGCGTGAAATGATACGATATCGGGCTCCCGGGGACGACCGGGAGATCACGGGGCTGGTGCGAAGGGAGCTGCTTCCGTACGCCCGCCATGCGTTTCCCGGCATCCAGGTGGAGGTAAGCGAAATCCGGGCCCGGCTGGACAATGCCACCGTGTTTGTAATGGTCGATCCGGCGCAGCCCGGCGGGAAGCTGGCGGGCTTCATCGCGGCCGTTCCGACATCCGGCGGTTTGTGGGTCGACATGCTGGCCGTAGCAAAAGAGCACCAGGGAAAAGGCTGGGGAAGCGAGCTGCTCAAGCATGCCGAGCGGCTCGGCCGGCACCGGGTTTGCGACTCCGCCCATCTCTACGTCGATGCCGTCAATGCCGGAGCGCAGCGGTTTTATACCAGACATGGCTACCGAATGGCCGGCTACAACGAAGCCATTGACTGCTACCAGTTGACCAAGCCGCTTTTTTCCCCGGCATTAAGCCATAGGGGACACGCGTACAATCCCTTTCGGGATTCCGCCATACAATGACACTGTGCATGGGTCAAATGTGCACGCAACTCACACCTGGCGGATGAGAAAGGAGTGCGTCAAGCATGGCATTTTTGGGTGGAGGTTATCCCTGCGGCGGCGGCGGCTACGGCAACAGCTTCGCATTTGTACTGGTTCTTTTCATTCTGCTGGTCATCATCCTGAAAGCCTGGGTTTAGGACCCCAGCCAGCCGGAACCGGCGCCTGATGGCGCCGGTCTTTTTTATAGCTGAACTTGGGTTCCCGCAGTCCGTTTGCGAACCGCGAAATCTTCGGTCTGCAAACAAAGGTTAGGGCGCGGACTTAGACGGTATAAGCGTGTAATGCGGGCCATTTAGTGTGTAACGAGAATAGGTCGTGCATAACGGGGCTGGTACACGTGTAACGTGAATGGTACATGCGTAACGTGAATGGTACATGCGCAACGTGAATGGTACATGCGCAACGTGAATGGTACATGCGCAACGTGAATGGTACATGCGTAACTCGAAAGATACAAGCGTAATTCGATGAATACACGAGTAGGCGTCACAGATGTAACGCGGATCGTTCGTACATAACACAGACGATACATGAGGCTTAACTCGGATGCTACACGCATAAGGGGCCAGTACACAAGTAAAGCAAAGGGTACACGCGTAACGCGGGCGTACTCGGGCAACGTAGTCCTTACATGCTTAACTTGGATGATATACGCATAACGCGACAGAACACACGTAACCAGACGGGCATGCGTTAACGTAGTCGTGAATGTGTTAGCTGCCCATGCAGGCGTAACTCGGGGAATAACCGCGTAACTCGTGCGTTCAGGTTTACGCAACCGTAGGTACGCAACTTGAATGATAGACGCGTAACGCAGGGGCGCACGTACATAATGCGATAAAAGCGTAACGCAGACGAATTTCGCATAACGTACACAGTATCCGCCTAATGAGAATTTTTTTTCCTACCACCGACATGTGACGCTGAACACCGCGCGCTGGGAGCTTCGTGCGGTGCGGAAAAGAGACGCTGATTGCCGCTTCTCGCTTCTTGTAGAATAGCTGGGATAAAGCTTTGCCATGCGGGCTATGCGATGATTCTGCTAGGGGACTGCTTGCCGATTGCGCTAACGGTTGCCACAGAGCCTATTTGCCTCAAAAAGAGGCGTTTCGAAATGTAACGGTTGCCACGGGGCTTATTT
This sequence comes from Gorillibacterium sp. sgz306347, assembly GCF_059735245.1. Classification (NCBI taxonomy): domain Bacteria; kingdom Bacillati; phylum Bacillota; class Bacilli; order Caryophanales; family Paenibacillaceae; genus Gorillibacterium; species Gorillibacterium sp. sgz306347. The sequence goes on along the minus strand of NZ_JCAPET010000032.1, from coordinate 28,525 downwards.
ATGCTTTTTTGCGTGGTTAAGCACGGTTTTCTCCAAAATAAGCTCTCTGGCAACCGTTAGAAATTAAAAAAGGCGGTTTTGGCGTGAATAAGCGCTGTGGCAACCGTTAGCGTTGAGCTGAGGCCAAACAGGCGATGCTGCTTGACACCCCTTCCATAAACCACCAAAGGGAAAGCGGTTCTCTTCGCTAGACCGAAGGGAATGGGAATTCTCTTCGCTATATCTCGAGCGAAACCGCTTCTCCTCGCCAGAACGAAGCGAAACCAGTCCTCTTCGTTAAGGNCTTCGCTAGACCGAAGGGAATGGGAATTCTCTTCGCTATATCTCGAGCGAAACCGCTTCTCCTCGCCAGAACGAAGCGAAACCAGTCCTCTTCGTTAAGGAAAACCGGTTCACTTCGCTAGACCGAAGGGAATGGGAATTCTCTTCGCTATATCTCGAGCGAAACCGCTTCTCCTCGCCAGAACGAAGCGAAACCAGTTCTTTTCGTTAAGGAAAACCGGTTCTCTTCGCTAGACCGAAGGAAACAGGATTACTCGTCGTTATCCATCAAAGGAAAACCGGTTCTCCTCATCAGTCCCCCGAGGGAAAACAAGCTCACTTCGCTGCCGCAGGTTCTGCCGGAGAGCCTTTTTCCGGCTTTTGCCATGCTGTCTGCCATTTGGGAACCTGGAGAAGCTCCTTTTTATCCGCCCAAGAGGGCCCGATCCCTGGTTTAGCAAGTTACAATCATCGTTCCCTGTGCAAGTGGAGAGAGTGCTGCGAGTGAGCGGGGTAACCAGACTTTTTTTAATAGGCCGGCAGCCGGGCATGCTTGGGCAAAAATCGCTGGCAAAAGGGGGGCGTTTCGTTGTGAACCGGGGCCTGCACGTATTATAATCGTCATACAGACTAGTACAGGATACCCGGAAAGGGTGAAACACATGGACGATTATTCGAACGAGCCTTCCCTTACCAAGCACGAGCAGATTTTGCGTTATATTGAAAGCCTGCGCGTCGGAAGCCACATTTCCGTCCGGAAAATCGCCCGGGACCTGGACGTCAGCGAAGGAACCGCCTACCGGGCGATCAAGGAAGCGGAGAACAAAGGCATTGTCAGCACGAAGGAACGCATCGGAACCGTCCGGATCGAGAAAAAACAGAAAAACATCGACAAGCTTACGTTTCTCGAGGTCGTCAATATCGTGGACGGGCAGGTGCTCGGCGGCGCCCGGGGGCTGCACAAATCCCTGAACAAGTTTGTTATCGGGGCGATGGAGCAGGTGGCGATGCTTCGCTATATCGACGCGGGGAGCCTGCTGATTGTCGGGAACCGGGAGGAAGCGCACAAAGGCGCCTTGCAAAACGGGGCGGCGGTGCTCATTACCGGCGGTTTCGATACCAACGCTGAAGTGAAGCGACTGGCGGACAGCCTGGGGCTTCCGATCATCTCCAGTTCATTCGATACGTTTACGGTGGCGTCGATGATCAACCGGGCGATCTACGACCGGATGATCAAGAAGAAAATCATGCTGGTGGAGGACGTCATTACCCGCGCCAAGCTGCACGCCCTCAAGACGAGCAGCACCGTGGCGGACTGGCGCCGGCTGGCGGAAACGGCCGGGTTTGACCGGTTTCCGGTCGTCGACGAATGGAACCGCGTCATCGGAATGGTAACGGCGCGCGATGTGGAAGGGGCGTCGCCCGAGCAGCAGGTGGAAAAGTACATGACGCGCAATCCGGTCACCATTCATTTGCGCACGTCGGTCGCCTCCGCCGCCCACCTCATGATGTGGGAGGGCATCGACCTGCTGCCCGTTGTGGATGCGGGGCGCAAGCTGGTCGGAAGCGTGAGCCGTTCTGAAGTCATGAAGGTGCTGCAATACATCCAGCGGCAGCCGCAGATGGGGGAAACCTTCGACGATCAGATGTGGACGAGCTTTGCCGAATTCACCGACGAGAACGACAACGTCGTCTTTCGCGGCCGGATGTCCCCGCAGATGACCAACCAGCTTGGCACGGTATCGTCCGGCGTGCTCAGCACGCTTCTGACGCAGGCCGCATACCGGGCTGCCGAACGCTACAAAAAAGGCGATCTGGTCATCGACAACGTTTCGGTTTACTTTTTACACCCGGTGCAGATGGAGAGCGATATTTTGATCCGTCCCGTCATTCTGGAGGTCAGCCGCAAATTCGCCAAGCTGGAAGTAACTATGCACGCGGAAGACCGCCTTGTGGTCAAAGCGATGATCACCGCGCATGTATTTGAAGATTTGTAAAAAGCCGGCGGAAAAGCAGGAAAGCAGCCCGGCGCGAAAACGATTGAGCCCGTTTGGCTTTCGTTCGCGCCGGGCCGTTTTGCCTTGCCGGGGGGCTCTTCCGCCGCCGTGGCATTGGACCGTCTGGCCTTCGTTCCGCGCCGGGCCGTTTTTGCCTTGCCGGGGGGCTCTTCCGCCGCCGTGGCATTGGCCCGGCCGGGCTTGCATATACATAAGCCGAGCCTGTCCGGAATTCGGAGCGATTGCGGGGACGGCGGGCAGCCTGAGCGAAGGAAGGTGCGCCGTGAACGCGTTTCTTGTCAAGTGCGTGCTGGATCTGTTCATCGCCTTTGGTTTTGTGCTTGGAGGAAGCTTGCTCGCCGGCATCGGCGCGGTGTTCATGCTGCAGCCGCCTTCAAGCGTTATGGAGTCCGTCGCGTCCAATATCAAAATTTGGGCCATGATCGCCGCCGCCGGCGGCACGATCGACCCGATCCGCATTATTGAAACCAATTTTCAGGAAGGGTACCTGTCGCCCGCGATCAAGCAGATTCTTTTTTTCGCCGCCTCTTTCATCGGAGCCCATCTGGGCTACACGCTGGTTCACTGGATGTGCGGAGGCCCCGGAGCGGGGACGAAGCCGTGAGGGTGCCGCCGTTCGACCGCTATCGCGGCCTGATGGTCGGAAGCGCGTTATTTCTCGCAGGCGCCGTATGCGGCAGCGCGGTTTATATGAGCCTGCACCAGCAGGCCTTTTCCCGCTTGTGCGCCATAAATGCGGACCTGCGCGCGGAAACCGAGGAGCTGCGGACCAATTTGAACGCGCTCACGGGCATGCAAAACCGGATGGAGACGGTCACCAAGCTATCGGTGCATATCGACCGGACGGGGGACGGGGAATTGGACGAGTGGACGGAAAGCGAGCTGCGCAAAGCGGTGCGGCAGGACCTTCAAGTGGCGTCCGGCCGGCCCGTCAGTGCGGTGAAAGCCGCGCCGCTTGTTTTTCTCCGGCTGGTGGACGGGAAGGTATATCCCGCGATCAAGGGAAAGGATTACCGGGTGCGCGTCCAGTCTTTGGTGGTCGTGCAGTCGGAGCTGTCCGTGTGGATTTCCGCCAAAGAATATGTAAAACCCGCTCCCTGACAGGGAGCGGGGAAGAACATGACAAGGCGTTGGTTAGGACAATTTCGGCTTGACGAGCGGCCCGACCGGCGGCCCGGCCGGCAGGCGTTCGCTCCGACGGGCCGGTTCATGGAAGGGAGAGGGGCGGCTACACTACGTCCGATCCTTCGGTGCGCGGTAGCGCCGGAAGGATCGGGTGAAGCCGGCGGCGAACAGGGGGCGGAGGGCGGGAATCCGCGCCAGATTTCGGACAGCCGGATCAATAGCCGCGGCAATCGGAACGGCGAAGCCGATGTAGAGCAGAAGCCCGGTCCCGATGGCCAGCACCCCGGACGAAAGCTCAAACAAACGGAGGAGCGCAAGCGCAGGGAATACCGGCAGCAAGGCCGCGAGCGGTCCGAATGCCGCCAGTCGGGCGTACGAGGTCTGAATGGAGGCGCGCGGGCAAGTGTTGATGCAGCGCTGGCAGCCCTCGCACCGCCAGTTCCATTCCGGCCGGTTCCGTTTCATGGCGATCACTCCCGCCGGACAGCTTCGCGCGCAGGCGGAACAGCCGTCGCAGCTTTTATCGGCCGCAAACAGTTTGCCGAGAAGGCGGCGTCCGGCCAGGCGGTAGCCCCAGTAGACGGGCACCGTCACCCAACGCATAAACGGATGGCGGACGCGGAGCGAAGGAAGTCCCGCCGCGATCCGTTCGGCAAAGCCGTCGATCTGCCGGTCTCCCCGCCTGCAAATAGCGGCGGCCTGGTCCGGATCGGGCGGGTTGAAGAACTGGGTCCAGTTTTCCGGATAAGTGGCAAAATCCTCAAAGAAGACCCGGAAGCCCCGTTTGCGCAGCGCGGAGGCGACGCGGACGGTCGCCCGGCCGTCGTATCCCTCCGCGCTGCCCGAGGTGCCGCCGACGGCAATGACAGCCGCCCGCCCGCCGTCCGCCGGGGCAAATCCGCGGGCGTAGTTCAGGACCAGCTTCGGCGGACCGAAGCCGTAAAGCGGAAACAGAAAAACATGAAGATCTCCGGTGGTTTTCTCCGGACCGCTACCTTGCTCTGCGCCTCCGAAGTCACTATCCGCGTTCGGTCCGCCCGCGGCCGGATTTTTGCCGATGTCGACTTTTTCGGTTTCGTATCCGCGCGCAGCCAACGCTTGCTCCAGTCTGGCCGCCGCCCGCCGGGTATTGCCGGTGCCCGAAAAATAATGAATGACCGTCCGCTTCATAACCGCCCGCCTCTCTTCGCCGGCACTGTCTTTTTCCCTTTCCGGCCGGTTTTGTACTACCCTCAGTATAGAAGATTGCCCTTTGGCGCACTGTGACAATTTGCTCCCGGGCTCGTGTTTTGCCACGGATGCCGGCTGCCGGGTGCTGGGCGGGAAAAAACGGAAACTGCGGGCGATAGGGGAATGTGGGTTCGCATGCCCTCTTCCTTGTGGTAAAATAGAAGAATAACGATCAACGGATTGGAGCAGCGCCATGAACGGATTTGTGCATCTGCACGCTCACAGCGAATACAGTCTTCTGGACGGGGCCGCCCGCGTCCGCGAGCTGGCGGCGAAAGCCGCCGAATTCGGCATGCCGGCGCTCGCCTTGACGGACCACGGCGTGATGTACGGCGCGATTCCGTTTTACAAGGCCTGCCGCGAGGCCGGGATCAAGCCGATCATCGGCGTGGAAGCCTATCTGGCAAGCGGCAGCCTGAGCGTCAAGGCTTCCCGCCAGGAGTCCCCGACCAGCCACCTGGTCCTCTTGGCAAAGAACGAAACCGGCTACCGCAATCTGATGAAAATGACAACTGTCGCCCATTTGCAGGGCTTTCACTATAAACCGCGGATCGATAAGGACCTGCTGAGCCGCCACGCCGAGGGGCTGGTCTGCCTCAGCTCCTGCCTCAAAGGCGAAATTCCGCAGCTTCTGCTTCAGGACAAGCCGGAGGAGGCGCGCCGCTCGGCGGAGTGGTTCCGCGGCGTGTTCGGAGACGATTTTTACCTGGAAATTCAGGATCACGGCATGCTTGAGCAAAAAAAGATCATTCAGGGCATGATCGCGCTGAGCCGGGAAACCGGCATCCCGCTCGTCGCCACCAATGACGTGCACTACATCAACCGGGCGGACCACGAAGTGCAGGACATCCTGCTCGCGATCGGCACAGGCAAAAACCTGGACGATCCCGGCCGCTTCCGCATCGACACGCAGGAGCTGTACATGAAGAGCCCCGAGGAGATGGCCCGGCTGTTTCCCCATTTGCCGGAAGCAATTGCGAATACGCTGGACGTTGCGGCCAAATGCGACCTTCAGCTGGAATTCGGCCACTCCATCCTGCCCGAATTCCGGCCGCTTCCCGCCGGTCTGGACGCGGGCGATTACCTTCGGAACCTATGCGCGGAAGGCCTTGCGGAACGGTTTGGAGGCACGGACAGCTGGACTGATGGGGCCGCCCGGAAGGAGCTGGAGGACCGGCTGTCCTACGAGCTGCACGTGATCGAGTCGATGGGGTTTTCGGATTACTTCCTGATCGTCTGGGATTTCATCCGTTATGCGCGCGAGAAAGGCATCGCCACCGGACCGGGACGGGGCTCCTCTGCGGGCAGCCTGGTCGCCTACGTGCTGCGGATCACGGACGTGGACCCGATCCGCCACCGGCTGCTGTTTGAACGGTTCCTGAACCCGGAGCGGGTCAGCATGCCCGATATCGACATCGACTTCAGCGACGAGCGGCGGGACGAGGTGATCGATTACGTGGTCGCCAAATACGGCGAGGAGCATGTTGCGCAGATCATCACGTTCGGCACGATGGCCGCCAAGGGAGCGGTCCGGGACGTCGGGCGGGTCATGAATCTGCCGTACGGCGAGGTCGACAAGGCGGCCAAGCTGATCCCGAACCGGCTTGGCATTACGCTCAGCCATGCCCTGACGATGAGTCCCGACCTGAAGGAGCTTTGCGCGAAGCAGCCGTCGACCGGCCGGCTCATCGAGCTTGCCATGAAGGTCGAAGGCATGCCGCGCCATGCCTCGACCCATGCGGCCGGCGTCGTCATTTCCCGCGAGCCGCTCACGCATTACGTCCCCCTCCAGGAAGGAACGGAGAAAACGCCGCTCACCCAGTACACCATGGAAAATCTGGAAGCGATCGGCCTGCTCAAAATGGACTTCCTCGGCCTGCGGACGCTTTCGATCATCGAGCGGACGATGAACTGGATCGCCGAAAGCGGGAAGGAACTGCCCGACTGGAGCCGGTCGGAATACGACGATCCGGCCACCTACGAGCTGCTCAGCCGGGGCGAAACGACCGGCATCTTCCAGCTGGAATCGCCGGGCATGCGCCGCGTGCTGAAGGAAATGCGGCCGAGCTCGTTCGCCGACATCGTCTCCGTGCTGGCGCTTTACCGGCCGGGGCCGATGGAATTTATTCCGAAGTACATCGACAGCAAGCACGGCCGTGCGGAGGCGGAATACCCCCATCCCGATCTCCGGCCGATCCTTGAGGATACGTACGGGATTATCGTCTACCAGGAGCAAATCATGCAGATCGCCTCGCGCATGGCCGGGTTTTCGCTGGGTGAAGCCGATCTTCTGCGGCGCGCCGTCAGCAAGAAGAAGCGTGACGTGCTGGACCGGGAGCGGGAGCATTTTACGGCCGGCTGCGTGAAGCAGGGTTATTCGGCCGAGGATGCCGGCAAGGTGTACGAAATGATTCTCCGCTTCGCCGATTACGGTTTTCCGCGCGCCCATGCGACGGCCTACGGCGTGCTGGCCTATCAGACCGCCTATCTGAAGGCCCACCATCCGACGCCGTTTATGGCGGCGATGCTGACGGCCAACATGGGCAGCCACCGCAAGGTGGCGGAATACGTGGACGAGTGCCGGCGCATGGGCATTCGGGTGCTGCCGCCCGACGTAAACGAAAGCCGCGTGACCTTCACGCCGCTGGCGGGGCGGGATGCGGCGCGGCCGGACGAAGCCGGAACCGGTCCGGAAGAAGCCGGCTGGATCCGATTCGGGCTGGCGGCGATCAAAAACGTCGGCACGAACGCGATCGACGCCATTATCGCCGGGCGGACGGACAGTCCCTATGCCGACCTGCTCGACTTCTGCCGCCGGGTCGACCTGCGGCAGTGCAACAAGCGGGTGATCGAATCGCTCATCCAGGGCGGGGCGCTCGATACGCTGCCGGGGCACCGGGCGCAGCAGATCGCCGTTCTGGACGATACCGTGGAAGCCGCCGCCAAATGGAAAAAGGAGCGGGACGATCTACAGCTCCATTTGTTCGGGTTGACCGAGGAAGTCAACTGGACGGTGGAATACCCCGACATCCGGCCGTACACGCGCACCGAGCAACTGGATATGGAACGGGAGCTGCTCGGGCTCTACCTGTCCGGCCATCCGCTGGATGATTACGATGACGCCTTGTCCGGTCAGGACCTCGATTCCATCGCCTATCTGGGCGACATTCCCGAGGGGGAAGAAGCCGTCGTGGCCGGCATGGTCGTTTCGGTGAAGGAAATCGTCAGCAAAAAAGGGCAGCAGATGGCCTTTCTGGAGCTGGAGGACCGGATCGATCACGCCGAAGCGGTGGTTTTCTCGACCCTGTGGCGGACGCTGCGCGGAAAGCTGCAAAAAGGCTCGCTGATCGCGCTGCGCGGCAAAGTGCAGCACGAGGAGGAAGCCTGCAAGCTGCTCGCCGAGCAGATTGTGCCGCTTGCGGGCGACGATGCGGCCGCATCGGTCCGCTCGCTCCGGCGCGGCGGCTCCCGCCCGCGCTCCGAAGCGGGCGCGCCGTCCGCCGCTGCGGCGCCGGCCCGTCCGCGCGGCCGGAGCGCCGGCCCCGTCCGTCCGCCGCAAAGCGAACGGACGGACGGGGCGTCCGGTCCCGCCGGGAAAGAGCGGGACGGAGCACCGGGCGGCGGCGCACCCGCGGCGCTTCCCGCTTCCGAACACGATGCATCGGCCCGCGCGGCCTCCCCGCGTGCGTCCCGTACACAGAAGGTGTTTGTGAAGATCGCGGCGGACCGCGAGGAGGGGGAGCGGTTGATACGCTTGCAGGCGCTTTTGCAGGCGAACACGGGGCCGCTGCCGGTCGTGCTGTTCTACGAGCGCGGCCAGAAAACCCGCGCCCTGAGCGAGAAATACAATGTCAAGCCTTCGCCCGATCTGATCCGGGAGATCGACCGGCTGCTTGGGGAAGGTTCGGCGAAGGTGAACTGACGAAGCCGGGAAAATGCCTCTCCCGCACGGCTTTTCACGGCGGCACATGGGGAAATCTAGCGTTTGCTTTGTTGCGGCCCAATTGGTGGTTGTGCTATGATATTTCTATTGTACACGCTTGTGAAGCAAGGGTTCGGGGAGGTTGCATACGCATGTGGACAGTCATCTATATCGCACAGACCGCCAAGACTGCCGAGCGTATCAAGCAAAAATTGACGGAAGAAGGGTTTTTGGTCCAGATCCGGGCCATCAATCTGAACAAGACCCAGTTCGAAATCCTCGTTCCCGAGGGCGAAGTCATGGAAGTGCAAGAGGTGCTCGGCACGATTCTGCACCGCTGACGGCATGGCGCGGCTTCGGCCGGGAATGCAGGCGCGGGAGAACTGCGCGATCGACGTCGCTTTGGGGTCCCGAAATAAGCTTTGCGAGGTGTCTTTGTGCAGCTTAAGGATTTGTTCCAGAAGAAACGGAAGTACGCCACGGTTCCCTCCGAGAAGACCAAACGGGAAATTCCGGAGGGCTTGATGAACAAGTGCCCCAAATGCGGCGCCATACAGTTCAACATGGAATTGCAAAAAAACTTGAAAGTATGCGCCTCATGCGGTTATCATTTCATGTTGAACGCGGCCGAGCGGATCGAGATGCTTTTGGACGGCGGAAGGCTGTTTGAGTATGACGCCGACATGGTTTCGGAGGATCCGCTGAGCTTCCCCGGCTACCCGGAGAAGACGGCTCAAATGATTGAGAAGACGGGCTTTCGGGACGCCATTGTAACCGGAGAGGGGACAATCGGCGGCTTTCCTGTGGTCGTCTGCATCATGCACTTCGAATTTTTCAGCGGAACGCTGGGAAGCGTGGTCGGGGAGAAGCTCGCCCGCGCGGCCGAGACCGCCCTGCAGAAGAACTATCCGCTCATCGTGTTCTCCACGTCGGGCGGAGCGCGGATGCAGGAAAGCATCCTCTCCTTGATGCAGATGGCCAAAACCAGCGCCGTGCTCGGCAAATTCGGCGAGGCCGGGGGCTTATACATATCCGTCATGACGGATCCGACGCTTGGCGGAGTCAGCGCCAGCTTTGCCATGCTGGGCGACATCGTGCTGGCGGAGCCGGGGGCCGTCATCGGCTTTGCCGGACGCCGCGTCATCGAGCAGACGATCCGTCAAAAGCTTCCCGATAATTTTCAAACCTCCGAGTTTAACCAGCAGCACGGGCAGATCGACAAGGTCGTCCACCGCAAGGACCTGCGGGCCACGCTCACGAAACTCCTTGACATTCATACGGTGAAGGAGGTTGCCCATGGCGGGTGAATTGCCTTTTGAACAGCCCATTGCAGAGCTGAGAGGGAAAATCGACGAGCTGAAGCGCTTCGGCGAAGAGAAGGGAATCGATTTTTCCGATGAAATCGCACGCCTGGAAGAGCGCTACCGCCTTCTGGAGGAAGAAATTTACGGCAGCCTTGGCGTGAAGCAAAAAATCCAGATCGCCAAATCCCCGCAGCGTCCGACTACGCTCGACTACATCCAGATGATCTTTTCGGATTTTGTCGAGCTGCACGGCGACCGCCTGTTCGGGGACGATCTGGCCATCGTGGGCGGGCTGGCCAAGCTTGACGGCATTCCGGTAACGGTTGTCGGCCATCAGAAGGGGAAGGATACGAAGGACAACCTTGCCCGCAACTTCGGCATGCCCCATCCCGAAGGCTTCCGCAAAGCGCTTCGTCTGATGAAACAAGCGGACAAGTTCCGCCGTCCGGTCATTACGTTCATCGACGTGGCCGGCGCTTATCCGGGAGGAGCCGCCGAAGAGCGCGGCCAGGCGGAAGCCATCGCCCGGAACCTGCAGGAAATGTCCCTTCTCCGGGTGCCGGTCATCTGCGTTGTGATCGGGGAAGGCGGCAGCGGCGGGGCTCTCGCCCTTGGCGTGGGAAACCGCGTCCTGATGCTGGAGAACGCCATTTATTCCGTTATTTCGCCTGAAGGGGCCGCTTCCATCCTTTACAAAGACGCTTCGCGTTCTCTTGAGGCCGCCGAGCGCATGAAAATTACGGCGGCGGACATCAAGGAACTCGGCGTGATTGACGACATCGTCCCCGAGCCGCGCGGTGGCGCTCACCGCGATCCGAAGCTGGCCGCCGAGGCCATTTGCGACAAATTGCGGACTCATTTGAACGAGCTGATGAAGCTTGCGCCGGACGAGCTGCGCGAGGACCGGTACCGCAAATTCCGGCAAATCGGCCGCTTCGGCTTTTTGCAGCCGCTCGGATAACCCGGGTGCGCCACAACTTCGATATTTTCGCTCCCCCAAGCGTAAAATATATATTCTGCCAGTGCATGTGCAAATTTTAGGAGGAAACCACCATGCGAAAAACAAAAATCGTTTGTACCATCGGTCCGGCCAGTGAATCGGAGGAAATGCTGACGAAGCTTGTTGAAGCGGGCATGAACGTCATCCGCCTCAACTTCTCCCACGGCGACTTCGAGGAACACGGCAACCGGATCAAGAACATCAAGGTAGTCCGCGAGAAGCTGAACAAAACCGTTGCGATCCTGCTGGACACCAAAGGGCCGGAAATCCGCACGGGCAAGCTGAAGGAAGAGCCGATCGAGCTGATTCAGGACGAAACCCTGGTGCTGACGACCGAAGAAATCCTCGGCGACAAAAACCGCATCTCCGTCACCTATTCCGACCTTCCGAAAGACGTTGAAGTCGGTTCCACGATCCTCATCGACGACGGCCTGATCGGGCTGGAAGTTCTGAAGGTCGAAGGAACGGAAATCACGACGAAAATCGTCAACGGCGGAACGATCAAGAGCAAAAAAGGCGTGAACGTCCCGGGCGTCAAGATCTCCCTGCCGGGCATCACCGAAAAAGACGCCAACGACATCATTTTCGGCATCGAACAAGGCATCGATTTCATCGCGGCCTCTTTCGTGCGCAAAGCAAGCGACGTGCTGGAAATCCGCGAGCTGCTGGAAAAGCACAACGCCACCCACATCCAAATCATTTCGAAGATCGAAAACCAGGAAGGCGTAGACAACCTGGATGAGATCATCGAAGTCTCCGACGGCATCATGGTTGCCCGCGGCGACCTTGGCGTAGAGATCCCGGCCGAAGAAGTGCCGCTCGTGCAAAAGCTGATCATCAAGAAGTGCAACAAAGTCGGCAAGCCGGTCATCACGGCTACGCAAATGCTCGACTCCATGCAGCGCAACCCGCGCCCGACGCGCGCCGAAGCCAACGACGTCGCCAATGCGATCTTCGACGGCACCGACGCCGTTATGCTGTCCGGCGAATCCGCTGCCGGCAAATACCCGCTGGAATCCGTCCGCACGATGGCCCGCATCGCGGAACGCACGGAGCAAGCGCTGGAGCACCGCGAAATGTTCCTGAAGCAGGCGCAAGCACAGCAAACGTCCGTTACGGAAGCGATCAGCCAAGCGGTAGCCAACTCCGCGCTTGACCTGAACGCCAAAGCGATCGTCACGATGACCGAAACCGGCTATACGGCCCGCATGGTATCCAAATACCGTCCGGCCGCCCCGATCATCGCTTACACGTCCAATGAGCAAGTGCTCCGCCGTCTCGTTCTGGTATGGGGCGTCATTCCCGTACTTGGCGAACTGGGCAACACGACGGACGAAATGATCGAGCTCGCCCTGGACGCCAGCCGCAACAAAGGCGTCCTGAACCTCGGCGACCTGGTTATCGTTACGGCCGGCATTCCGGTCGGCCGATCCGGCGCGACGAACCTGATCAAGGTTCACCATGTCGGCGAGCTGATCGCGCAAGGCCAAGGCATCGGAAGCCAGACGGCGACCGGCAAAGTCGTCATCGCCAAGAACGCGCAGGAAGCGATCGAGAAAGTAACGGAAGGCTCCATTCTGGTAGCCGCCGGTACGGACAAGGATTACATGCCTGCTTTTGAAAAGGCGGCCGGCATTATCACGCAAGCCGGCGGTATCACGTCCCATGCTGCAGTGGTTGGCCTGAACCTGGGCAAACCGGTCATCATCGGCGTGGAGAACGCCCTGAACCTGCTCCAAGAAGGAACGGAAGTTTCCCTTTACGCCGAGCAAGGGTTCATCTACTCCGGCAAGGCTGCCGTTCTGTAAGAACCTTTCGGCATAGCTGAATAACCCGCTGAGCGGCCGACCGGGCTTTGTCCCGCCGGCCGTTCTTTGCAAACAAACCGGTTTACCGGGAAAGATGGAGGGTGCTCACACTGCGTGTCCTGATGCTGATTGTCGTTGGGCTGTCCGTCCTTGAATTTTGGGGAATCTACCAAATGGCCGTATGGATCGGCGGCTGGCAGACGCTGCTGCTCATCCTCCTGCTTTCGCTGTTCGGCGCCTATATGGCCCGCAAAGAAGCGGCCTACACCTGGCGAAACGCTTCGGATCAGCTCGCCCGGCGCCAAATCCCGGCGAGCACCGTGGTCGACGGCATTTGCGTCGTGCTTGGCGGCTGCCTGCTGATCTTTCCCGGTTTTTTCAGCGACATCGTGGGGCTGTTTCTTTTGCTCCCGCTGACGCGTCCGCTGGCGAAAACGATCCTGCTCGCCATCCTCAAAAAACAAATCGAAAAAGGGAACTTTCGCATTTTCCGCCGGTAACCGCCGGCGGATTTTGTTTTGAAACAGGGATTAAAAAATTTCATCATCCGAATCCGGGTTTTCGCGAGTCAAACGCTTACAACCAAGGGTATAAAGTAGTGGCGCGCGTTTTGTTCACAGATTTGCAACACATTCTTTTATGATCTTGATAATGAAGTTTTATTTTGGTTTCATTCACAAAGCCATTCCAATACTTTATTATTAATATCAGGAGAATGATAAATCTTGTTTATTCATCAAGTCAGGAAATAAAGGAGAGAGACGGATGACAGCCACCAAAGGTTTGGAAGGAATCGTTGCCGCCACCACCTCTGTCAGCTCTATAATCGACGGGATCCTGACTTACCGCGGATACGACATCGACGACCTGGCGGACAATGCGACCTTTGAAGAAGTCGTTTATTTGCTTTGGTACGGCAAGCTGCCGAGCGGCGCCGAGCTGGAGCACTTCAAGGCACAATTGAGCGCAAGCGCTGCCGTTCCCGCCCCTGTTATCGACCTGATCCGCCTTTTTCCATCCGGTACGAATTCGATGGCCGCTCTGCGCACCGCGGTTTCTTCGCTTGCCCTCTATGACGAAGAAGCGGACGACATGAGCAAGGAAGCCAATCTGCGGAAAGCCATTCGCCTGCAGGCGCAAATCCCGACGATCATCGCCGCATTTGCGCGGATCCGGGAAGGAAATTCCCCCATAGAACCAAAAGAAGGCGCTTCCATCGCGGAAAACTTCCTGTATATGCTGAACGGGGTCGAGCCCGATTTTATCGCCACCCAAGCGCTGGACAAAGCGCTCGTCCTGCACGCGGACCATGAATTGAACGCGTCCACCTTTTCCTCGCGCGTGACGGTCGCCACGCTTTCGGACATTTATTCCGGCGTCACCTCCGCGATCGGGGCTCTGAAAGGGCCGCTCCACGGAGGAGCAAATGAAGCGGTTATGAACATGCTGGAGGAAATCGGAACGATGGACAACATCGAGCCGTACGTCCGCCGCAAGCTGGCCAACCGGGAGAAGCTGATGGGATTCGGCCACCGGGTGTACAAAAACGGCGATCCCCGGGCAAAGCATCTGCAGAAAATGTCCCAGGAGCTCGGCAAACTGACCAACAACTTGCTTTGGTACGAAATGTCGGTCAAAATTGAAGAGCTGGTTACGGGACTCAAAGGGCTGAGGCCCAACGTCGACTTCTATTCCGCTTCCGTTTACACGACGCTTGGCATTGCGCGGGATTTGTTCACTCCGATCTTTGCCATCAGCCGCTGCTCGGGGTGGACCGCTCACATCCTGGAGCAATACGAAAACAACCGGATCATCCGCCCCCGCGCGGAATACGTCGGCGACGCCGACCAGAAATACGTGCCCGTCGAGTTCCGGTAAACGGAGGCGGCGCGTGACCGAACGGACGAAGCGGAGGGGTGGCTTTTCCCGCCGGATTCGTCCGTACGCAGGTACATAAGCACAGGCTGCAGGCAGAGAACCGAACCGCGCCAGAGACTGAAATAACGAAACAGGGAGGAACCCAGGCATGACCATGTTTAAATCGTTTGCGCCGCCGGCAAAAGGCGAGCGGATCACCATTCAGGAAGGAGCGCTGAACGTTCCGAACAACCCCGTCATTCCATTTATCGAAGGCGATGGAACCGGACGGGACATTTGGCGCGCATCCAAACGGGTGCTCGACGCCGCGGTGGAAAAAGCGTACGGGGGAACGAAGGAAATCGCCTGGTATGAGGTTTTTGCCGGTGAGAAAGCGTACAATCAATACGGCGAGTGGCTCCCGGAGGACACCCTCACGGCGATCCGGGAATACATTGTCGCGATCAAAGGACCGCTGACCACGCCGATCGGCGGCGGCATCCGTTCCTTGAACGTGGCGCTCCGCCAGGAGCTGGATCTTTACGTCTGCTTGCGCCCGGTCCGCTATTTTGACGGCGTGCCTTCTCCGGTCAAGCATCCCGAGCAGGTGGACATGGTGATTTTCCGGGAGAACACGGAAGACATTTACGCCGGGATCGAATACCAGGAAGGCTCCGAGGAAGTCAAGAAGGTGCTGGAATTCCTGCAGAAGGAAATGGGAGTCAAAAAAATCCGCTTCCCGGAAACGTCCGGCCTTGGCATTAAGCCGGTTTCCCGCGAAGGCTCCGAGCGGCTTGTGCGGGCGGCGATCGAATACGCGATCAAGCACGGCCGCAAAAGCGTCACGCTGGTGCACAAAGGCAACATCATGAAGTTTACCGAAGGCGCGTTTAAAAACTGGGGTTACGCCCTCGCGGAGCGCGAGTTTGGGGATCAGACCTTTACCTGGGATCAATACGACCGCATCAAGGCGGACCAAGGAGCGGAAGCGGCCGACAAGGCGCAGCGCGAAGCGGAAGCGGCGGGCAAAATCATTATCAAAGACGCCATTGCCGACATTACGCTTCAGCAGGTGCTGACCCGCCCGAAAGACTTCGACGTCATCGCCACGCTGAACCTGAACGGGGACTATCTGTCCGACGCGCTGGCGGCGCAGGTTGGCGGCATCGGCATCGCGCCGGGAGCCAACATCAACTATGTCACCGGGCATGCCATCTTTGAGGCCACGCACGGCACGGCGCCGAAGTATGCCGATCAGGACGTCGTCAACCCGGGCTCGGTCATTCTGTCCGGCGTCATGATGCTGGAGCACCTGGGCTGGCAGGAAGCAGCGGACCTCATCTACAAAGGGCTGGAAAAAGCCATCGACAGCAAAACCGTCACGTACGACTTTGCACGTCTGATGGAAGGGGCGACGAAGGTGAAAACCTCCGAATTCGCGGACGAGATTATCAAACACATGGAAGCATAAATAGAGGAGGCAGGCGCTTTCGGGCGCCGGCCTCTTTTTTTCGGGACAGGACCGAGAGATAGCCGATAAAAAAAGTCTTGCCGCCATGAAAAATCCGTGATAGTATATCCAACTAATAAGTGGAAGGGCTTCTAGGGAGCCGCGGATAGGGCGATATTGGCCCTATCCGGACCGGACCGAGCGAAGCCGGGCGCGTGCGGATAGCTGCGCTACACCGTAGGGATAAAAGACCTTCGGCAAGTTCCTCCTGCAAAGGCGGAACGGCCGGAGGTCTTTTGTGCTTTGCGGGAGTAAAGCGTCCGCACGCGGCTTATTGCGAGAGAGAAAAAGGGGGGCGTCAGGAATGGTGATTGAAGTCAAACGATTGACGAAGCGGTTTGCGGTAAAAGAAAAAGAACCCGGATTCAAGGGCAGTCTGCAGGCGCTGGTTCGTCCGCGCTACAGCGAGAAAGCGGCGGTGCACGGCGTTGGCTTTTCGGTGCAACCGGGCGAAACGCTGGCTTTTCTCGGTCCGAACGGCGCCGGGAAATCCACCACGATCAAAATGCTGACCGGGATTCTTCATCCCACCTCCGGCGAAGCGAATGTCCTCGGGCTCTGTCCCTGGAAGGACCGCCAGCGGCTGGCATACCGGATCGGCTGCGTGTTCGGGCAAAAATCGCAGCTGTGGTACCACCTCCCGCCGATCGACACCTTCGAGCTGATGAGCCGCATCTATGATTTGCCCCGGGAGGATTACCGGACGCGGAGCGGGATGCTGATCGAGCGGTTCGGCCTCGGCCCTTACCTGACGACGCCGGTCCGCAAGCTTTCGCTCGGCGAGCGCATGCGCTGCGAGATCGCGGCGGCGCTTTTGCACCGGCCGGAAGTGATTTTTCTTGACGAGCCGACCATCGGCCTCGATGTCGTCGTCAAGCAGCGCATCCGGGAACAAATCCTGGAGATGAACCGGGAAGAAGGGACCACCGTGTTCCTGACCTCCCATGACCCGACGGACGTGGAGCAGCTTTGCAAACGGGCGATCGTCATCAATCACGGAACCGTTATCCTGGACGACAGCGTTTCGAATATGAAACGCGAATTCCTCAACCGGAAGACGCTGCATCTCAAGCTGAAGGAAGAGGCGCAGCGCGTCGATATCCCCGGCGTGACGGTGGTGAAGCGGAAAGGCTGCGGGCTGCGGCTTTCCGTCGATACCACGAAGATTGCAATGGACGCTCTGCTGGAGCGGATGGTGCGCGATTTTCGCATCGTGGACCTGACCATCGAAGACCCGGGAATGGATGAAATCATCGCCCATATCTATTCCCAGAAAGGAGCGGAGGCCAGATGAAAGCCGGCGTTTTGATCAGAAAGGGACGGAAATATTCCGCCGTCGGGCGGGTGACCGTCAAAAACCAGCTGGCATATGTCGCGGATTTTTTGCTCGGCACGCTGTTTCTGCTCATCATCATCTACATTTTTACCGAGCTTTGGCACGCAACGTACCGGGGGGAAGGAAGCACCCTTATCGCGGGATACAGCTTCAAGCAAATCATCTGGTATCTGATTTTGTCGGAGGCCATGACCCTTGCCATGCCCAGCCTGGCGCTTCGCATTGAGCAAGAAGTGAAGTCCGGCGACGTCGGCTACAAGCTGATCCGTCCGGTTTCCTATATCGGCTTTCATTTTGCGGCGTATCTGGGGGAGGTCTATTTCCGGTTTGCCGTCAACCTGGCCGTCGGCTTCGGTTTGGGGGTGGCGATTTTGGGCTTTCCCTCCTTCGGCTACGGTTGGCTGGGGCTGCTGGCCGTGACGCTTGGGGCGTTTACCGTCAATTTTTTGCTGAACCTGACCCTGGCTTTGTGCGCATTTTGGATTGAGGAGACGCAGGGGCTGGAATTCGTTTACCGGAAGCTGCTCTTTACCATCGGGGGCATGATGATGCCGCTGGAGGTGTTCCCGGATTCGCTCCGCCGGGTGTGCGAATGGCTTCCGTTTCAGGCGGTGCTGTATTTTCCGGCCAAAACAGCGGTCGCTTTTGACGCTGCGGCGCTTCCGCGCATGCTGGGGACCCAGTTGGTCTGGGTTGCGGTTCTCGGAGCAGCTGCATACGGCGTTTACCGGAAGGGAGTGAAAAAGCTGCATGTCAACGGCGGATAATGCTCGGAACGAAAAGAAAACGAAACGGTTCGCCGGCCGACTTCGGCGGACCTTTTCCTTTATGGGCACGAGCTGGAAGCTGAATCTGGCCGGCGCGATGGAGTTCCGGTTCAGCTTTTTGCTCGCGGTGGTCACGATGATGATCAACAATCTGGTCTGGCTGTTCTTCTGGTGGATTTATTTCGAACGGTTTCAGCTCGTAAACGGCTGGTCGATGACGGATGTCATGATGATGTGGGCGGTAAGCGCCGGGGGGTTCGGGGTGATGGCCGTCTTTTTCGGCAACGCCACCCGCCTTTCGGGATTGATCGCAAACGGCCAGCTGGATACGTACCTGGGCCAGCCGAAGCCGGTCCTTCTCAATCTGCTGGTCAGCCGGATGTCCCTCAGCGCCATCGGCGATCTGCTGTTTGGCTTCCTTATCTTTTTCGGCTTCGGGGAAGGGGGCTTTCCCGGTTTTCTGAAATTCCTTTTTGCCTTGGCGATCGGAGGAGCGATTTTTCTCGGTGCAGCGATTTTGCTCGGGACACTCGCGTTTTATTTCGGCAACACGGAGGGCCTCAGCGGGCAACTGTTCAACAGTCTGGTTTCCTTTACGACTTATCCGACGGATATTTTTCGCGGCCTGGGCCGTGCGCTTCTGTTCACGGCGGTTCCCGCCGGCTTTATCAGCTATTTGCCGGTAAAGCTCCTGCGCAGTGTCGATTTGGGCTTTACCGCCGCTGCTTTCGGTTTTGCGGCCGTCCTGCTCGCGTTTGCCGTCTGGATGTTCCGGCGGGGCCTGCGGCGCTACACATCCGGCAATATGACCGGCATGCGGATGTAACCGGGAGACGAAAAACGGGCGGGTTATTCCCCGCCCGACTTTCCGTCCGCACCTTCGCCCGCGTCGCCGCCTTCCGAACCGCCGCCGTCCAGCTGGCTGATCTGCTCCCATATCGACGAGATTTGGCCGACCGGCTCCAGGAGGCCCGTTTCTGCCAGCAGGTTGTCGTTCCACGTGCCGTCCGCAATGGCGGTCTGCGCCTGGTCGATTTTTTGCTGAAGGGTGTCGTTGTAGCCGATCAATTGCTCGTGCAGATTCGCCGCAAACGCGGGCGCTTCGGTTTCCCGGAATTCGCCGATGCGCTGCTCCATATCGGCCAGGGAATGCTCCAGCTGCTCCCGGGCGTTGGCGTCGGCCAGCGCGTCGGCCGAGCGGGTGCGCACCTCTTCGGCAAACGCCGTTACGTCGTTGATGTAATCCCGGGTCTCATTGGTGTAATTCAACGATTGGTCCACCGTCTCGAGGACGCCGCAGCCGGAAAGCAGGCCGCCAAGCAGAAGGGTTAACGGGATAAGACGGATGCCGCCGCGTTTCATGGTTCATCTCTCCTTTGCCGGATATGGGATGGGGAAGGGGCCGGAGAGCCGATCTCCGGTCTTCTTGCTTGTTTCTTAAACAAAAAAGAGACCTTTACCAATACAGCCGCATTGGTAAAGGTCTCGCCAGCAACGCAGTGCTGCCGGCAAAGCCGGGGAAACGTCGCTCCCGTAATGACGGCTTTGCCTCTCGGCTACTCCCCTTTATACCTTCCTGGCTCTATTATACCGGCAGGAGAGGCGGAGGGCAAACTGGGGTGCGTAGCCGGGACGGCTTGGCCGCTTCATCCTAACCGTCCGGAGAGAGCACGATCCGCCGTTTGATCATGGCGTCCGCGAGCTCCGGGGTGACGTTCGGACTGCCGATATTGATCCGCGGGATTTTCATAGGATCGGTAAAGCGGGTGGTCATTCCGGGTGCGATCGTAAAGCCGTAGCGGAAGCCGCTTTGCTGAAGCAGCGAGATCGCTTCCGCGTCGTAAATGCCGAACGGATAGGCATAAGTGTCGGCTCCGGCCGCTTCCAAGCCGACCAGGTCCTCGCGGCAGCTTGCCGCGTCGGCGAGAATTCGCTGGCGGTATTCGGCGTCCGATTCCGTTTTGCCGCCGGTTTTTAATCGGGCGACCAGAAGAGCGTCGCCGCTTCCGCCATCCGCCTTGGCATGCAGCGCGCCGCTGTGGCAGCCGTAGCCGGCCAGTCCGCTCTGCTGCGATGCGCGGATTTCGTCCCGCGTAAGGACCGGAATGCCGATCTTTTTCGGACTGTCGAGGTAAGACGTGATCACGAAATTCAGCGACGGAATCCCCCGCTCCTCCAGAATCGGCAGGCCGAGCGAGACATAGCTTTGATAGCCGTCATCAAAGGTGACGAATACCGCATTGTCCGGAACACTTGCTTCTCCGGCCAGGAAGCGCTTGAATTCCGCGAGGCCGATAAATTGATACCCGCGGTCCCGCAGGCCGTCCAGCTGCTCCCGGAACAGCTTTGTCGTGATGGTGGAGGAGCTCGTGTTGTCGTCCGCGATGTGATGGTACATCAGCACCGCCACCTGGTTGCGGTAATAAACGCCGTCTTCCGCGCCGGACCGGCCGGAAACGAGTAAACTGAGGATTACCAGAGCGGCCATGACCGCCGAAACGATGTATTTCATGAAAGCGGGTCTCCTTGACTTTAAACGTAATCTATACGCATCATTATAGAAGACGTCCGGCCATCTGACAAACCGCGGAGCGCGCTTTACATAGCGTTAACAATTCGTTAATCATACCAAAACACGCCGGGAGTACACTGGAGCGGAAAGAGCCGCCGCACCCGGCGGTTTATGCCTGTTCCTGCACTGACGGATGGAGGTCCGCGCATGCGATATCGCACAAAGTTAACCCTTGTCTTCCTGCTTATGATCGGCCTGTCGGTGCTGACCGCCGGCATTTATTCCGCCCAGCTCCTCCGGGAGAGCTACCTCGGCGCGCTGGAAGGCGATCTGTCGAGGGAAATACGGATCATTCTGGCGACCTCGGACTGGCGCAAAACCGGCGGGGAAGAAGAGATGACCGCTTATTACACCGGCAAGGTGAACCGCATCCGGGAAACGGCCGACGCCCGCGTCACTTACATTCGGGCGGACGGAAAAGTGCTCGGCGATTCGGATCATGATCCGGCAACCATGAAAAACCATCTGGACCGCGAAGAAATCCGCAACGCTTCCACCGAGACGATCGGATACGCGATCCGCTACAGCGAAACGCTCGGCCAAAACATGATGTATGCAGCCGAGCAGGTGCGGGACGACGCGGGCAATGTGATCGCCTACATCCGGCTGGCGGTCAGCCTGGAAGAAGTCGAGCACTCCCTGGAGCGGTTCTGGATCATCATGCTGATCGGACTCGGCGCGCTTTTTACGGCGGCCGGCCTCGCAAGCTACCGGATCGCCCAAGGGTTTACGCGTCCGCTGGAGAAAATCACGCGCGTCTCCCAGCAGATTACGAACCTGGATTACAAATCGCGGGTCGACGTCAAGAGCCGGGACGAAATCGGCCAGCTCGGCCAGGCAATCAACACCATGGCGGACAGCCTCCAGGCCCAACTGCGCAAAATCAGCGAAAACGAAACCCGGCTGCAAAGCGTGCTCAACAACATGACCAGCGGGATTGTGATGGTCGACCGGCAGGAGCGGATTGTGCTTCTGAACCGGACGGCCGAGGAGTTTCTCGGCTTTTCGGCGGACGAGCTGATCGGCGTCACTTATTCGGTGGCCAATCAGCAGTACGAGTTTGCCGAGCTGATCCGGGACAGCCTCGACTCCGGCGAGCCCTTGCGCGACGAGCTGGTGTTTTATTTCCCCGAGGAACGGATTCTGGAAGTAAACACAACGCCGATCAACGACGGAGACGGGCAGCTTTCGGGCATTCTGATCGTGCTGCATAACGTAACGGCCGTCCGCCGCTTGGAGCGGATGCGCAGCGAATTCGTCGCCAACGTTTCGCACGAGCTCAAAACGCCGGTGGCCGCCGTCAAAGGCTTTGCCGAAACGCTCCTTTCCGGCGCGCTGGACGACAAGGAAACGTCGCGGGCTTTTGTGCAAATTATTTTTGACGAAAGCGAACGCCTGAACCGGCTGATCGGCGATATCCTGGAGCTGTCCAAGGTCGAATCCAAACGGGTGCCGCTGGTCTATTCCCCGGTCAACCTGAACGAGTTCATCCGCCAATCCCTGAAAATCACCCAGCGGGAAGCGGAAAAGAAAAACATCCGGCTGGATATGGAGGTCAAAGGACAGCTGTACCTGGAGGCGGACGAGGACCGGCTGCGGCAAATTCTGCTCAACCTGCTTTCCAACGGCATCAGCTATACACCCGAAGGCGGAGAAGTGCATGTGCTGGCAACGCAAGTCGGCTCGGAGGCGGAGGAAAAGGTGCGGATCATCGTTTCCGACACCGGCATCGGCATTCCCAAGTCGGACCTGCCCCGCATTTTCGAACGGTTCTACCGGGTGGACAAAGCGCGCTCGCGCAGTTCGGGCGGAACGGGGCTCGGCCTGTCCATCGTCAAGCATCTTGTCGAGCTGCACGGCGGCACCATCCGCGTGGAAAGCACGCTCGGCTACGGCTCTTCGTTCATCATCGAGCTGCCCGTCATCCAACAGGGCACCGTTTTGTGATAAAATAGACGAGGCGAAACGTTACACGTCACATCCACTTTCATTGTAATGGGGGATTTCCCTTGGCTCAGCAAATTCTGGTTATCGAGGACGAGCCTACGCTCTCCCGCCTGTTGACCTATAATCTGGGACAGGAAGGGTATGTCGTTCAATCGGCGGACCACGGCGGGGAAGGGCTGCAGGCCGCGCTCAAGCAATCATTCGACTTGATTATTCTGGACATCATGCTGCCCGGGATGAACGGATTCGACGTGCTGAACAACCTCCGCCGGCAGGGCGTGACGACACCGGTCATCATTCTGACCGCCCGCACGGCGGAAGAAGAAGTCGTCCAGGGACTGAGGCACGGAGCCGACGACTATATCACCAAGCCCTTCGGCGTAGCGGAGCTTCTGGCCCGCGTCGCCGCCGTCCTGCGCCGGTCCGGCTCGGAGGAAAACAAGCCGTCCGCCGCCGAGGAAACAAGCGAAGGGCGGGTCATCCGGGCGGGCGAGCTGCTGATCTACCCGGAGAAGTACGAGGCGCATCTTTACGGCGAGTCCATTCCGCTCCGGCCGAAGGAGTTCGAGGTGCTGCTCTATCTGGTGCAGCGGCCCGGGGTGGTCGTAACGCGGGACGACCTGATGAACGTCGTCTGGGGCTTCGACTACATCGGCGGTCAGCGGACGGTCGACGTTCATGTCAGCTCACTGCGCAAGAAGCTGGAGATGAACCAGCAGTCCGTGCAAATCGAATCGATCCGGGGTGTCGGCTACAAGCTGGTCGGTCCCGTCAAAAAATAACGCCGTCTGCCCGGCATGCCGGACAGCTCCGGCAACCAAACCGTTTTGTCCGGCTTTAAGCGGACCAAAAACGGTTTTTTTTGGCATCCCCGAAAATCGGTTTCTGCTGCTCAAGAATAGGTTAATATGAAGTGTACCCTTGTTTGCGCATGCACTTTTTCCATAACCAGGAAGGACGGAGGAGTCGTCGATGGAAAACGGCAACGGCAGTCGGGCGCCATGGAGCGGATGGACCGGACCCAATCTGGCCTATTTGCTCGAGCAGTACGAGAAGTTCGAAACAGACCCCGATTCGGTCGCGGCGGAATACCGCGAAATGTTCGAACAGTGGGGAAATCCGGAGGACGCGTCAGGACCGGTTCCGGCGCCTGCGGCAGTACCCGGCGCGGCGGGCCGGCGCATGAAGCTGCCGCCGGTGGAAAAGTTTCATGGCTGCCGGAAGGAGGTTCACGACGAGTGGACCCGGCTTGTGGTGGCGGCGGAAAAACTGGTGGAAAGCATTCGTACATACGGACATTTGGCCGCGGATCTCGATCCCCTCGGGCTGCATCCGAAAGCGGGCAGCCGGTTGATGGAGATTGAGACGTACGGGGTTACGGCGGCCGACCTGAGCCTCGTCCCCGCCGAAATGGTTTGGGAGAACGCTCATCCGGACGTAGCGAACGCCTGGCAGGCGATCGAACGTTTGAAATCGCTTTATTCCCGCTCGGCCGGCTTTGAATTCGGGCATGTGCACGAGCAGGAGGAACGGGACTGGCTGAACCGGCAGGTCGAGTCGGCCGACCGGCTGCCCCGCATGAAGCCGCAGGATCAAGTAGCGCTTTACCGCAGCCTTTTGCGGACGGCGCTGTTTGAACGCTTCCTGCACCGTACGTTTCCGGGGCAAAAGCGGTTCTCCATTGAAGGGGTCGATTCGCTCGTTCCCATGCTGGAGGAAATCGTCGTTGCGTATTCCAATTGCGGGGCCGAGCATATTCTTATGGGGATGGCGCACCGGGGCCGGCTGAACGTGCTGGCGCATATTCTCGGAAAGCCGTACGGAAAAATTTTCTCCGAATTTCACCATTCCCCCAACAAGGATCTGATCCCTTCGGAAGGCTCGATGGGGATTAATTACGGTTGGACGGGGGATGTCAAATATCACCTCGGCGGCTTCCGTTCCCTCAAGGAAGAGCGGGCGGTGGACACCAAAATCACGCTGGCCAACAACCCGAGCCATCTGGAGTTCGTGAACCCGGTGGTGGAAGGCTTTGCTCGGGCGGCGCAGGATGACAGAACGAAGTGCGGCTACCCGGAGCAGGATCCCTCGAAGGCGGTCGCGGTGCTGATTCACGGAGACGCCGCGTTCCCCGGCGAAGGAATTGTCGCGGAGACGCTTAACCTGGGCAACCTGAGGGGCTACGGGAACGGCGGCACCATCCACATCATCGCCAACAACCGCGTCGGGTTCACAACGGACAGCGTGGATTCCCGGTCGACGCGCTATGCGAGCGACTTGGCGAAAGGCTTTGAAATCCCGATCGTCCATGTGAATGCGGACGACCCGGAAACGTGCCTGTTCGTGATGCGGCTGGCCTGCGCGTACCGGAACCGTTACGGGAAGGATTTTGTGGTCAATCTCGTCGGCTACCGGCGCTACGGCCATAATGAATCAGATGATCCCCAGGCCACCCAGCCGATCGTTTACCAGCGGGTGCACCATCATTTGCCTGTCGCCGAGCTGTACGAGGAAGATCTGATCAAGCAGGGGGCGCTGACGTCCGAGCAGGCGGAGAGCTTCCGGCGGGAGAGCGAAGAGGCGCTTCAGAAGGCTTACGACCGCATGGTCACAAACGAAGGCGCGGACAAAACGATGCTGAGCGAGGCGCTGGAGGAGGAGCGGTTCAATTCGTTCCAGACGGCGGTTCCCGAGGAACGGCTGCGCCGGGTGAACCGCGAGCTGATCCGGTTTCCGGAAGGCTTCAACGTTTATCCGAAGCTGCAAAAGATTTTGGAGCGGCGGGCGCGCGCCTTTGAGGAGGAGGGCAAAATCGACTGGTCGCTGGCCGAAACGCTGGCTTTTGCGGCCATTCTCGAGGATGGCACGCCCATCCGGCTGACCGGTCAGGATTCGGAGCGGGGCACGTTCGCTCACCGGCATCTCGTGCTGCACGATACGGAAACGGGCGAGAAGTATTCGCCGCTGCACCGGCTGCCGGATTGCAGCCGCTCGTTCGCGATCTACAACAGCCCCCTGTCCGAAGCCTCCGTTCTGGGGTTCGAGTACGGCTACAATGTGTTCTCGTCGGAAACGTTTGTCATTTGGGAGGCGCAGTTCGGCGATTTCACCAATGCCGCCCAGGTCGTGCTGGATCAGTTTGTTTCCGCCGGCCGGGTGAAATGGTCGCAGCGGTCCAGCCTGGTCATGCTGCTTCCGCACGGGTATGAAGGGCAGGGACCGGAGCACTCCAGCGCGCGGCTGGAGCGGTTCCTGCAAAACTCGGCGGAGATGAACTGGACGGTCGCCAACGTGACGACGGCGGCCCAATACTTCCACCTGCTGCGCAAGCATGCAGCGCTGGCGAAGACGGACTACATTCGTCCGCTCGTGCTCATGACGCCGAAGAGCCTGATCCGCAACCCGCTGACGGCTTCGCCGGTAGCGGATTTCAGCCTGGGGACCTTC
This sequence comes from Gorillibacterium sp. sgz306347, assembly GCF_059735245.1. Lineage (NCBI taxonomy): Bacteria > Bacillati > Bacillota > Bacilli > Caryophanales > Paenibacillaceae > Gorillibacterium > Gorillibacterium sp. sgz306347. The sequence continues at coordinate 2,421 of NZ_JCAPET010000032.1, read as the reverse complement.
CACGCGGTGCTGGAGCTGCCGGAGACGGGCGGCCGGCCGGAGAAGGTGACGCGGCTTATCCTGAGCACCGGCAAGATCGGGGTCGAGCTGGCCGAAAAATGGGCCGGAGACGCCGCTGCAGCGCCCGAATGGCTGCATGCGGCGCGGGTCGAACGCATTTATCCGTTCCCGTCCAAGCAGCTGGAGTCTGTGATCGCCCGTTTCCCGAAGCTGGAGGAAGTGGTCTGGATGCAGGAGGAGCCTATGAATATGGGCGCCTGGAGCTATATGGAGCCCCGGCTGCGGGCGCTTGCGCCCGCCGGCGTAGGAGTTCGCTACATCGGCCGTCCGATGCGGTCCAGTCCCGCAAGCGGCTACCAGCATGTTCACCGTTTCGAGCAAAACCAAATTCTGATCGAGGCGCTTTCCGAGCCGATTGCCAAGGCAGAACGGCCCGTGACGGCAAAATCCTAGGGGAGGGCGAAGCATGGACATTCGGATACCTGAAATCGGAGAGTCGATTACGGAAGGGACGGTTTCGAAGTGGCTGGTGGAGGCCGGCGAAGCCGTCCGGTTCGGAGACGTGCTGCTGGAGCTGGAAACGGATAAGGTGAACGTGGAAATTACGGCCGAAGCGGACGGCATCGTGGAGGAAATCCTGAAGAAGGAAGGCGACACCGTCCGCGTCGGGGAGGCGATCGGGACGCTGCGCGCCGCCGAGCCGGGCGAGGGTTCGCCTTCCGCCGGCCAAAGCGGTGCGGCTGACGGCGGAACGGCGGCGCAGCCGGAGCAGGGCGCGGCTGGCGCGAGCGCGGTAACGGGGGATCGCGGCGGAGCAGCGAGCAGTGGGAGGGCGGCAGCGGTTGGCGCAAGCACGGGATCGGCGGTACGCGGTGGCGCTGCTGCGGCGGCTGGCAGCGAAGCAGCGAGCAGCGGAAGTGCGGAAGCAGGCGGCGAAGCCTTGAGTGGAGCGGGTACGGCGGGCGAAGGCGGCGGCGCGGTGGTCGCCGCCCCTTCGGTGCGCAAGCTCGCCCGCGAACGCGGCATCGGCCTCGACGAAGCGCTGTCGGCCGACAAGTCGGAGCGCGGGCGGATAACGCGCGAGGAGGTCGAAGGCCGGAGCGCCGGTGCTGCCGCTCCGGATGCGGCAGCCTCCGCGAAGCAGCCGCTGTCGGGCGGCGGAGCAGCGTCTGCGGCGCTTTCGCCGGATAGCCGTCCGGCCGAAGGTGCCGCTCCGGGGCAGTCGTCCGGCGCCCCGGCCGTGGCGTCTTCGCCTCAGCCGGCTCCTGCCGGCGGCGGGGCAAGCGGCGCCGGCTCCTTTGCCGCGCCGGCGGAGGACGGCCGCCCGGTCGAGCGCATCCGCATGTCCCGGCGGCGGCAGACCATCGCGGCGCGGCTGGTCGAGGCGCAGCGCACGGCCGCGATGCTGACGACCTTCAACGAGGTCGACATGACCGCGATCCTGGAGGTGCGGAAACGCCGCAAAGAAGCGTTCCAGGCCAAATTCGACGTAAGCCTGGGCTTCATGTCCTTTTTCACCAAGGCAGTCATCGGGGCGCTCAAACGGTTCCCGCTTCTCAACGCGGAAATTCAAGGACAGGAGATCCTCGTCAAGCATCACTACGACATCGGCATCGCGGTTTCGGCCAAAGAAGGGCTGGTCGTTCCGGTCGTAAAGGATGCCGACCGGCTTGATTTTGCCGGCATCGAGAAGAAAATCGCCGAGCTCGCGGCCAAGGCGCGCGACAACTCGCTTTCGCTTTCGGAGCTGCAGGGCGGCACGTTTACGATCACGAACGGCGGCGTATTCGGCTCGCTTTTGTCCACACCGATTCTGAATTCGCCTCAGGTCGGGATTCTCGGCATGCACACCATCCAGCGGCGTCCGGTTGCCATCGACGAAGAGCGGATGGAAAACCGGCCGATGATGTACATCGCCCTCTCGTACGATCACCGGATAGTCGACGGCAGCGAGGCGGTTCGTTTTCTGGTCACGGTCAAGGAGCTGCTGGAGGACCCGGAGAAGCTGCTTCTGGAAGGATAAATTCTGGCAAAAGGCAGAGGGCATCTCTTGACTGAAAAGAGTCCTGAGCTTGAGGCGGTTTGCTTTTTTGCCCAATGCTTCGGCTAAACCCTATGTGGCCGTTGGTTTCGGAAAAAACATTGTCTCAGTAAAATCGCGTCTTTTGCAGTGTTCCAGCAAGAGAAGGTATCAAAGCAAGAACCTGCTTGTCATCCGAGGATGGCGAGCAGGTTCTTTTCGCTTATTAACAGGTGGGTACCGCCTTGTTTTGATGAATTTGAAAATCCTATAAGAAATGAACAAAATAGAAAATGAAGGACATTTCTACCCTGAAAATAACGCAGCTTCATAATCTGTGGTGCCCGCCAGGGCAGTGGGTGGCTAACGGTTGCCACAGCGCTTATTCACCCCAAAAACCC
>NZ_JCAPET010000031.1:0-55783 GCF_059735245.1 Gorillibacterium sp. sgz306347 | reverse complement strand
TTTTTGGCATTTTACCCCATGTTAACTTCTTTGCAAGTCTACTGCGGTTTTTGCCTAAATAAGCGCTGTAGCAACCGTTAGCGCTCCGGCGCATGGAGGGAGAACAAGCAGAACAGGCGGGACAGGCGGGACAGGCGGGACAGGCGGGACAAGCGGGACAAGCGGGACAGGCGGGACAAGCGGGACAAGCAGAACAGGCGGCACAAGTGCGAAAACCAAGCAAGTAGGAAAACAACGCAGACCACGAAACGGGCCGCACAACCATTCCTGACGAGACAAGTAGGACAAGCCAAACAGGTTGATAAGCTGTCCTTAATAAATATTCATATTAAAAATAAAATAATTCTAATAAAAAACATCCTTTCTTTCGATATATATAATACATAAGCCCATGGACCCAGATATTGTCGAAAAATAGAAGAAAGAAGGGGGAGTCCCATGAAGTCCATCCGTTCCAAAATCATTGCGCTGGCAGTTGCCGTTACCCTGATCTCCTCGCTTACCATTACGTTTGTTTCGCTTTCATGGATCGAACGAAACAATACGCATTTTCTGAATCAACTTTCCGCCTCGCTCAGAAGCGATTATGACAACATGATCCGCTACCAAGTGGAAAATGCCGTCAGTCTGTTGAATACGCTGAACGAACAGGCCACTGCCGGAGAAATCACCAAAGCGGAAGCGGAAAAACGCGGCGTCGCCCTGCTGAGCAAGCTGAGCTACGGCGAAGACGGCTACTTTTGGGCCGACACCAGCGAAGGTGTCAACGTCGCCTATCTGGACGGAGAACTGATCGGCACAAACCGGATCGGAAGCGTCGACACCCAAGGCAACAAATACATGGAGGAAATTATCCGAAACGGCTTAAACGGCGGCGGGTATACCGAATACTGGTTCCCGCGTGCGGGCGAAACGGAGTCCAACCCCAAGCGGGCGTACAGCCTGTACTTTGAACCGTTCGACTGGGTGGTCGGAACCGGGAACTACATTGACGACATCGACGCAGTGATCGCGGAGCAAAAGAAAGAGCTGGACGACCAGCTTGCCAAAACCCGTACGACGATCTTCCTCGTAAGTGCCCTTGTGCTGGGTCTGGCATCCGTGCTGGCGTTTGTTATGGGGAACCGGATTTCGCGGCCGATCCTGGCAATGGCCGGCGTCATCCGGGAAATCGGCAAGCTTCGGCTGACCCGGGGCCAAACCATTGACAAGCTGCGCAAAAACAAGGACGAAACCGGACTCATGGCCCGCGATTTGGACGAAATGCTGGCCGTGCTCAGCGAAACGGTTATCAGCATCCGACGTGTCTCGCAGGAGCTGAACGACAACGCCCGCCAGCTCGACGCGTCGGCGGACGAAAACCGTCAGACGGTCGGCCAGGTGGCGACAACGATAAACGAAATGGCCGAGACCAACTCCACGCAGGCGGAAGACATCGGACTGACGAACGAGACGCTGTTCCAGATGAGCGCGGACGTCGATACGATCCGCAGGCAAACCTCGGAAGGCGCGGAGCTGGCGGCCAAAACGCTGCAAGCCGTGCGCGAAGGCCGAAACCGCCTGGAAGCCCAAAACGGCAAAATGGCCGAAAACATCGACATTACCCGCCGCGTCGACGATTCGATGCGCGAGCTGGAAGCGATGGTCAGCCGAGTGGACGAAATCGTCGGTTTTATCCGCGAGATCGCCGACCAGACCCACCTTCTCTCGCTGAATGCGGCGATTGAAGCGGCCCGTGCGGGCGACAGCGGGCGCGGCTTCGCCGTGGTGGCGCAGGAAATCCGCAAGCTTGCGGAAAATGCCGCCTCCGCCACGCAGGAAATCAACGGTCATATCCGCTCTACCATGGAGCGGACCGGTTTGGTGGCCGGCCACATCCGCCAGGCCCGCTCCATCGCGGTGGAGCAGGCCGAGGCGCTGAAGGCGACGGACGAAACGTTCCAGATCATCTTCGCTTCCTCGGACGAAATCGTCCGCAATTCGGCGGTGGTGGCTTCGTCGCTGGAGCAGCTTAGCGGCTCGTCCCGCGACATTTCGGACCGCACGCAGAACCTGGCCGCGGCAGCCGAGGAGTCGGCCGCAGCCATGGAGGAAATCTCCGCGTCGGCGGAAGAACAAATGTCGTCGATGGAAATGCTGGCCGAATCGTCCCGCGCGCTGGCCGTCATGGCCGACGAGCTGGCGGAAGACGTGTCCAAATTTACGGTTTAATCCAACACACACAAACCCCCTAACCAAAAAACCGGAACCGCGCATAACTGCGCGGCTCCGGCTTTTTCGTCTCTCTTCGCCCGTCCCGCTGTGCTTTCGGGCTTTTCCGGCTGTCTGTCGCCGCCCGACTGCGGTGTACCGCCTTTTCCGGCTGTCTGTCACCGTCCGACTGCGATGTACCGCCTTTTCCGACTGTCTTTCCCCGCCGGACTGAGGCGGCACCGCCTTTTCCGCCTGTCCGTTCCCGTCAGGTCGCCTCCGCCTGCTTGCCGAAAAAGGTCTTCAGCGCCCCGTACACCTCGCCCTTTTCCCGTATGATGGCGTACTGGAACTTCGGGTGGCGGATCTGCTTGTAGGCGGCCATCAGCGTGCTGCCCCGGTTGTACTGGTTCACCTCGCCGTAGCCGAACATGTTGCAGCAGTCCAGCAGCTCGCTGATCAGCTTGACGCATTTTTCGTTGTCGGAGGTCAGGTTGTCGCCATCCGAGAAGTGGAACGGGTACAGGTTGTATTGGGAAGGGGGAAACCGGGTGCGGATGATCTCCAGCGCCCGGCGGTACGCCGACGAGCAGATGGTGCCGCCGCTCTCGCCGCGGGTGAAAAAGTCTTCCTCGCTGACCTCCTTCGCCTCGGTGTGGTGCGCGATAAACACGATTTCGACGTGCTCGTATTTGGTCCGCAGAAACCGGGTCATCCAGTAGAAAAAGCTGCGCGCAATGTATTTTTCAAAGCTGCCCATAGAGCCCGACGTGTCCATCATGGCCAGGATGGCCGCATTCGATTGCGGTTTCAGCACCTCGTCCCAGGTTTTGTAGCGCAGGTCGTCGGGGGAAATGCCGTGAATGCCGGGCCTGCCGAGTCCGGCGTTGCGCTTCAGGTTTTCGAGGATGGTGCGTTTCTTGTCGATGTTGGCCATGAGGCCCTTTTTGCGCACGTCATGGAAGACGATGTCGGACGCCTGCATGCGCTTTTCTTCCTTTTGCTCCAGCCGGGGAAGCTCCAGCTCTTCGAACAGCATCGTTTCGACCTCGTCCAGCGTCACTTCCGTGTCGTAATAATCTTCACCCGGCACATCGCCCGCGCCGGGACCTTTGCCGGGTCCTTTTGCGGGCTCCGGGTCGCTGCCGAGGACGTCTCCGACCTGGCTGTCTCCGTCGCCCTGGCCGACGTGCTTCGATTTGCGGTAGTTGTAGCGGAACCGGTATTCATCCAGGCTTTTGATCGGGATTTTGACGATCTGCCGGCCTTTTTGCAGGATGATGCTTTCATCCGCGACCAGATCGGGGAGGTTCTGCCGGACGGCCTCGCGGACTTTTTCCTGGTGCCGGTTCTGGTCCTGAAATCCTTTGCGGTGAAGCGACCAGTCTTCCCGGGAGACGGTGAAGAGCGGCTCTGCCATGACGCACCTCCTTGAACTGTGGTCGTAACAGTATATGACCGCGCCGAAAAGAGGATGATGGGTTCCCGGTCACAAAAAAAGGGGCGCCCCGTCCAAGCTGCCGTGAAGGCATAACCTGCCCGCTGCGGCCGGTATAAGAAAAGCCCCCTGTTTCACTCGAGCGGGACCAAATGGCCGCCGAAAGAAGCAGGGAGCTTTCGTATTAGGCAGGACGCGGTTCCGGCCGCCGTCAGGCGGATGCCCGCTTGGTGCGGGGCCTGCGGCTGGCGGGATTAGCCCAGTACAATCGTTACTTCGTTAACATCCTTCATTTGATCCACGGGAATCCGGTTGCCAGTCAGCTCCTGACCGTTCAGCGTCAGGCGGGCTACACCCTTTTGGACGCCGTTCGGGTTTTGCACGTCGACGTTCAGCACCTTGCCGCGGAATTCGCGCGTCATTTTAATCGACGGCCATTCCGCCGGGATGCAGGGGTCGATTTCCAGCGCGTCGAACTGCGGCTTCACGCCGAGAATCCCTTCGGCCAGCGACACCATGACGGTGGAGGCGGTGCCCGTCAGCCAATGGACATGCGCCCGGCCGTAGTAAGGGCTGTCGATCGCTTCGATAAATTGGCCGTGCACGTAAGGCTCCAGCTTGCGGATGTCCGCCTGGTCGTTCATGCTGGCCGGATTGGATTGGCTGAAGTATTCGAATGCCCGGTTGCCGTTGCCGAGGATCGTTTCGGCTTGAATCAGCCACCCTTGCGGCTGGCAGAAGATGCCGGCGTTTTCCTTGGTGCCCGGGTTGAACAGCGTCATGCGCATGATCTCGGGGTCGAGTTCCTGCGCCAATGCCGGCGGATGGAAAATCATCGCGCCGTATTTGGTGTCCAGCCGCTCGTAGACCGAGTCCATCGCGAGACGGGCCTGCTCCGGACGGGCGGCGCCGCTCAGCACCGACCAGCTTTGCGGGTTCAGCCAGATTTCGGCTTCCTTGCTGCCGTGGTTGCCGATCGTCTGGCCTTCCTCGGTGAAGCCGCGGACGAACCAGGTTTCGTCCCAGGCGTACTTCTGGATGTTGCCATCCAGCTCGGCCAGAAGCTTCTCGGCCCATTCGCGGTCTTCCTTGCTGCCGCGCAGATCGGCGAATTCCATGAAAATCTGGAACGCCATGTACAGCTGGAAGGCAACGAACAGCGACTCGCCTTTTTTGCCGAGGCGCAGACAGTCGTTCCAGTCGGCGTAAAGCCCGGCGGGCATGCCGTGAACGCCCATCCGGTCGAGGCTGAACTGCAGCGCCCGCTTCAGATGAAGGTAAACCGGCTCCTCATCCTTGTCGGAGTACGGAATCACTTGATCCAGGAAGGCGATATTGCCGCTTTCCTTCACGTATTTTTGCACCGTCGGGAACAGCCAGAGCGCATCGTCGGCGCGGTAGCTCGGGTGTCCCGTTTCCAGCACGTATTCCGGATCGTCCGGCGTGCCTTCCTTGCCGGGCTGGTGATTAAACTTGACGAGGGGCAGGCCGCCGCCGTTCGATACCTGGCCGGACAGCATGAAGATCAGGCGCCGGGCGGCCATTTCCGGGTCGAGGTGCATGATGCCTTGAATGTCCTGCACCGTATCGCGGTAGCCGAGGCCGTTGCGCAGGCCGGAGTATTGGAACGATGCCGCGCGGGACCAGACAAAGGTGATGAAGCACTGGTAAGCGTTCCAGACGTTCACCATGTGGTTGAGGCCCGGATCGGGCGTTTCCACCTGGAACCGGTTCAGCCGGGTGTGCCAGTAGTCAAGCAGCTCCCGGTATTCTTTGTCCACAATGGTCAGATCGCGGTAGTGATCCATAATGGAAGCCGCTTCGGCCTCGTTGTAACGACCGAGCAGGAACACGATTTCTTTTTCCTCCCCGGGCTGCAGCTCGATATCCGATTGCAGGGCCCCGCAGGAGTTGGTGTTGAAGTTGAGCGAATTGGAGCAGCCTTTTTCAATGCCGACCGGATTGGAATAATTGCGGTAGTTGCCGACAAACGTATCCCGGTCGCCGTCATAGGCGCTGACCTCGCTGCCGACCGCGCCGAAAAAGCGCCATTCCTTGTTCTGGTGCTCGTTGATGGACTGCAAAATCATGTTGTTCTTGTAGTGCGTTCTCGTAATGAACAAGGTGTACTGCAGGTTAACGCCGTCCTGCTCGTAATTGCTCTCGTTAGTGAACTCAACGTAGCCGGTGAGCGCCAGCTTGCGGGGACGGTCGCTCGTGTTTTTCACTTTGCAGCGCCATACCTCGTACGTTTGGTTCAGCGGAACATAGTAGAGCGTTTCGGTATGGATGCCTTCATACCGGGAGGTGATTTTGGTGTAGCCGGTGCCGTGGTGGCATTCGGACTCGTACTTGTCCAGCGGCTTGCCGACGGGACGCCAGGAGGCGGACCAGTAATCCCCGTTCTCGCGGTCCCGCAGGTAAATGTAGCGGCCCGGCTGGTCGATGTTCACGTCGTTGAAGCGGTACCGGATGATCCGCCCGTTTGCTCCCGATTTCACAAAGCTGTAGCCTCCGGCGTTGTTCGAAATGATCGCGCCGTATTCGGGAGAGCCGAGATAGTTGGCCCAGGGTGCCGGCGTGTCCGGCCGGGTGATGATGTATTCCTTGCTTTCGTCGTTGAAATACCCGTACTGCACACAATTCCCTCCTCAGGAAAAAGATACTTTTATCCTACCATAAACGCGCGTTCATGAATAGATTGCGCTTACAACATTCCTATTCCGGGAAAACAAATCCAGAAGCGCTGGCGAAATCCTGCCGTTCAGCAAACGGGAGGCACATTTGAAAGCGGCTGCAAGTGGGGTATAATGGGGTGTTAAGCGAGCACTTTTTTAGAAGCCGGGAGGAGAGCTGACGATGCAAAAGCTTGTTTTTTTCGTAGGGGTGGCCGGAACGGGAAAGTCGACCGTGGCCAAAAAGCTGGCCGGGAAGCGGCCTGTCGTTTTTATCGACCGGGATACCGTGGGCGGCCGGTTTGTAGAAGCCATGCTGACGGCTGCGGGGCTGGACAAGGACGACCGCGATTCGGCCTACTACAAGCAAAACCTGCGCGACCTGGAATACGATTCGGCTTCCGACATCTGCATCGAAAATCTGGCGCTTGGCCAGGACGTGTTCATGATTTCCCCGTACACGCGGGAATTAAAGGACGCCGGCTGGATTGAGAAGCTGCTGTCCGACGCGGGACGCAGCTTGTCCGATGTGGACGTAAAGGTCGTCGTCGTGACGCTGTCCGACTCCGAAAAGCAGCGAAAGCGCATTGAGGAACGGAATGCGACCCGGGACGAGTGGAAGCTTCAAAACTGGGAGGACTATTGGAAAACGCTCAAATTCGTGCCGGAAATCAACTGGCCGATCCCGGAAGCGTCCATTCTCGTTTTTGATAACAGCGAGGATCTGACCGACGAGCGGGTCGGCGGAATCGCCGCCTTCCTGGAGATGCGCGCGGAATAAGCTTCGGCGTCCGCGGGAACGCAAAAAAGCTTCCGTTCCGCGCAAGGGCGAAAGGGAAGCTTTTTCTTCGGGTTTCAGCCGGCAAGCTGGCCCAGGGCGAACAGCAGAACGACGCCGACGATCACAATGCCGTTGATGATCGTCCCCGCGATAGCGGTGCCTTTGCGGCGGTTTTTCTGATTCAGGCCCACGATGCCGAGAATAAGCCCGATGAGGCAGATGAGCGCTCCCGCCATCATGCCGAGCGCCCCGCCGACGATGCCGGCGGCGTTCCCGCTGTTCTCGATGTCTTCGGCCGTAAATGCGCCCATATCCAGCAGATCGACGACCATGACCGAGAAATACATAAACGAAAAGATAAGGCCGATCGCTCCCACGATACCGAGGATGAGCGACGAGATGCCCAGTCCCGATTGCTTCAACTCGACGGGCGTTCCCGCGTAAGCGGGGGCTGGTTCGGAAAAGGCGCGATAAGCCGGCTCTCCGGGAGCTTGCGGTCTTGTCTCGTTCTTATTGCTTTGCCATTCCGGAACCATATCGTCCGTTTTGTTGTCCATACCATCACCTCAGCTTAGTTTTGCAATCCACTTTTATATTAATGGTTTGCCTGCAATTTTGAAACTTTTTTTTGCTTGCCGCCTGCACAGCGATTTTTGGACGGCATTGCCCCTGTGGTATGATGAGGGCATGAAAAGCGGGGAGGTAGTCGGATGACGGAAAAACGCTGGATTACAATAGGAAGCCTTTTTGCCTTTCTGGGCGTCGCGATCGGGGCGTTTGGCGCCCACGGCCTGGAAGGCAGCATTTCGCCCGAACGGATGGACAATTATGAGACGGGCGTTCATTACCATCTGGTGCACGCGCTGGCGCTGCTCTTTACGGGACTTGCGGCCGGCGGCCGGCTGAACCGGAGGCTGGCGAACGCCGCCGGCTGGCTGTTCACGGCCGGGATCGTGTTTTTTGCCGGCAGCCTGTATGTGTTAAGCGTCACGGACATCACGGAGCTGGGCGCGATTACGCCGATCGGCGGCGTTTGCTTTTTGGCCGGTTGGGTTTGCCTGGCGCTTGCCGCAAGAAAGAAGGATGAGCGGCAATGACCGGTCCGCTTTGGGAGGGAGCGCATCCGGTTGTTTCCGGCTGGTTTCGCGCGCGCATGGGCGAGCCGACCGATGTGCAGCGTCGCGCCTGGCCGTCCATCCGGGCCGGCAAGCATACGCTGATCGCCGCGCCCACCGGGTCGGGCAAGACGCTGGCCTCTCTTCTGCCGTGTTTGGAGCGGCTGGCGCGCAGCAAATCGGAGGCGTCCGAGTGGCCGAAGGGCGTCCGGGTGCTGTACGTCACCCCGCTGAAGGCGCTCAATAATGATATTCACCACCACATCATCGGGTTCGCGGCGGAGATGAAGCGGCTGGCGGAGGAGCAGGGCGCGGATTGGCCGGAGCTGACGGTCGGCGTGCGCACGGGGGACACCTCGCAAAGCACGCGGGCCTCCATGCTGCGACGTCCGCCTGATCTTCTCGTGACGACGCCCGAATCCCTCTATATTTTGCTGACCTCGGAAAAAGGCCGCGCCATGCTGCGGACGGTCGAGCAGGCGGTCGTGGACGAAATTCACGATTTGGCGGCGGACAAGCGGGGGCTACACTTATCGGTTACTCTGGAGCGGCTGGAGGAGCTGTGCGGCCGTTCCGTGCAGCGGATCGGCGTATCCGCTACCCAGAAGCCGATTGAGCGGATGGCCCGGTTTCTGGGCGGTTACGAGCCGCCGGACGGAGAACAGCCGGGACCGGAAGCGGACTCCCCGGAAGATGCGGAGGAGCTTCTCGGGGCGGGCTTCGTCCCCCGGCGGGTGGAAATCATCGAAAGCCGGATGGAGCGCTCCGTGGAGCTGGCGGTTACGCTGGCCGAGCGGACGGGCCGCGGGCGCGGCGAAGAGCGGGTATGGGCGCCCATTCTGGACAAGCTGGAGCAGCTGATGCGGGACGCCGCCACCGTCCTGATCTTTGTGAACAACCGGAGGCTTTGCGAGCGGCTTGCGCTCCGGCTGAACGAGCATTTCGGCGGCGAGATCGCCCGCTCCCATCATGGAAGCGTGTCGCGCGAGCAGCGGCTCGAGGTAGAGCGGATGCTCAAGGACGGCGAGCTGCGCTGCCTGGTCGCCACCTCGTCGCTTGAGCTTGGCATCGACGTCGGGCATATCGACCGCGTCATCCAGATCGACTCGCCGAAGTCGGCGGCGGCGGCGATCCAGCGCTTCGGCCGGGCGGGCCACTCCGTCGGCGGCGTCAGCCGCGGAACGCTGCTCGCCAGACGGCGCGGCGAGCTGCCGGAGGCGGCCGTGCTGGCCAAGGCGGCCGCCGGCAGCGACATCGAGGAGATCCCGGTGCCCCGGCACAGCCTCGATGTGCTCTCCCAGCAGATCGTCGCCATGGCGGCGTCCGGCGATTGGCCGGTAAGCCGGCTGGCCGGGATGCTCGGCCGGAGCTACGGCTACAACGGCCTGCCCTGGCGGCGGCTGCTCTCGGCGGTCGAGGTGCTCGCCGGCCTGTTCCCGTTTGCGCGGCCGCTGATCCTGTGGGACCGGGAGGCGGACGTTATCCGCCGTTTGCCCGGAACGCCGGCGGCGGCAATCATGGGCGCAGGGACGATCCCGCCGAGCTCCGGTTATCCGGTGCATCATGCGGACACGCGCGTGCACCTGGGCGAGCTGGACGAGGAGTACATCAACGAAAGCCGGGTAGGCGACGTGTTCCAGCTTGGCGCGAACGCCTGGACCATCCGGGCGATCAAGCCGGACCGGATCTATGTGACGGAAGCGGGAAACAGCTTCAGTGAAATTCCGTTCTGGCGGGCCCAGCCGGTCTGCCGGAGTCTGGAGCTCGGGCGGAAGCTCGGCGCGTTCCTCGACCGGCTTGCCGCCGCCGATATGGCGGACGGCGCCTGCGCCGAGGCGGAGAAGCGCCGGCTGATGGACGAATGCTTTCTGGACGAAGCGGCGGCGCTTGCTCTCCTGGAGCTGGTCAAAGGACAAAAAGCCGTGTGCGCGGTGCCCGGAAACCGGAGAATCGTGATCGAGCATTACCCGGACGACGTAAACCGCCATCATCTGGTCATTCACAGCCTGCTCGGCCGGCGGTTTAACCGGACCTGGCAGCTGGCGATTCAGCTGGAGCTGGAAAAGCAGCTGCCGTTCCGGATTTATTCCTACGTCCGGGACAACGGCTTTGAATTCGTGTTTCCGTCCTGGGACCCGTCCTGGCTGGACATCATCAGCCGGATCGGTCCCGCAAAGCTGGAGGAGCTTCTGCTTGAGGCGCTTCCCGGCTCGCCGCTGTTCGCCGTTCATTTCCGCCGCATCGCGGAGGTGTCGCTGCTGTTGACCCGCGGCTTTTCCCGCATGCCGGCCTGGAAACGGAGACGGCGCGGAGAAGACCTGCTGCGGGAGGCGCTTCCGTTTGCCGGGCAGTTTCCGCTTGTGCGCGAAGCCATTCAGGAAGCGCTCCAGGATTCTCTTTCCGTGCGGGAGGTACAGGAGCGGCTGGAAGCGGTCGGCCGGGGGGAGACGGAGGTGCTGGTCCGGCATACCCGTTTCCCGTCCCCGTTCGCAAGCGAGTTTGTGATGGACTATGTGTCCGAGAACATCTACGAATCCGACGGAGTGGGCCGCGACCTGCAAGCCGGGCTCATCGGCGTCAGCCGGAGTATGGCGGAGGAGCTGTTCGGCGCGGATTCCGTACGCGCGGCGTTGTCGCCCGAGGTGGTCCGGGAGGAACGGAAGCGGCTGGAGGAAACGGAAGAGGAAGCGGCCGGGCCGGAGGACGTGTACCGGCTGCTGAAGGAGCGGGGCGATATGACGGCGGAAGAGCTGGCCGCCCTTGCGGGCGCTGGCGCCGCCGCCTATCTGGCCGAGCTGGAGAAGGCCGGCCGGGCCGTTTCCGCGGAGCTCGGCGGGCAGCGCCGGTTCTTTTGCGCCGACGAAAGGCGGTTCTACGAGGCGTTTCCCGGTGATCCGGAGGCGGCGGCCTTTGTGCTGGGCCGGTATGTCAACCACCGGCTGGCCTTTACGACGGCGGAGCTTGCATCCCGCTACGGGCTGCCGGAGGAGGAAGCGGGACGGATCATTGCCGCCTGGACAAAGGACAAGCGGCTGGAGCGCGCTCCGTTCGCCGCTCCGGAGGAAAAAGACCTGTGGACGAGCGCCCCGGTCGCGGCCCGCGTCGTCCGCTTCTCGCTGCTGGATTTCCGCCGGAAGGCGGAGCCGGCCTCCGCAGACCGGTACGCGCTGTATCTGGCCAACCGGCTCGGTTTTGCCCCCTCCGTTGCGTCCGCCGGCGCACCGGCCGATCCTGCCGGAGGACCGGATGCGCTGCGCGCCGTGCTGGAGAAGCTGGAGGGGCTGTTCCTGCCGGTGTCCCACTGGGAATCCTTCGTTTTCCCGTCCCGCCTGCCCGGCTACCGCACCTCGGACCTCGATCTGCTTTGCGCATCTGGCGACCTGCTGTGGATCGGACGCCGGGAGGAAGGCGAAAAAGAAGGGCGGCTGGCGTTCTTTTTTGCGGAGTCCGCCGATTTGTACCGACCTTATCTCCGGCCCGGCGGGGAAACCGCCCATCCGGGTCTCCTGGAGCTTCTGAGCCGCAAAGGGGCGAGCTTCCTGGCTGCGCTGGCCCGGGAATCGGACGAGCTTCCGTCGGAAACGCTGGCGAAGCTGCTGGACCTGGTGTGGGAGGGGCGGGTGGCGAACGACCAGTTTGCCCCGCTCCGCGCGCGTCCTCCGGTCGGCCGGCGGCAGACGCGCGCGGGCTTTCAATCCGGCCTGGGCCGCTGGTATGTGGTCGGGTCCCTGGAAGAAGGCGCCGTCAAAAAAGCGGCGGACGCGGGAGAAGAACCGGACCGCGCTCCCGGAGCTTGGGTCCGGCACCTGCTGGAACGGTTCGGTATCCTGACGCGGGATCTGGCCGCCCAGTATTCGCCGTACCCGTGGGAGGCTCTCTATCCCGTTTTGAAGCGGCTGGAGGACTGGGGCATGCTGACGCGCGGATTTTTCGTGCAGGGCGTTCCGGTCATGCAGTATGCGACCAAGGAGACGGTGGAAAGTCTCCGTTCCCCGGTTTCGATCGGAGAGGAGGGCGGGGGCCGCATGCTTGTGTCGGCTGCCGATCCCGCCAATCCTTACGGAACGGCGGTGCCGTGGCCGGAAAAAGCGGATGCTTCGTTCGCGCGCAAGCCCGGGCACTACCTTTTGCTCGGACCGGGTGGCTGGGAGTTATGGCTGGAAAACGGCGGCCGGCGGATTTTCTCCGTCTCCGCCGGCGGCGGACGAGACGCGCAGCAGGCGGAGGAACGGGCGGGAGGACCGGAGCGGACGGAAGCGGCGCTCCATTACGCCCTGCGGGGACTCCTGCGCATCGGCAAGCTGCGCAAGGTGCAGGTGGAGCGGTGGGACGGCCAGCGGGCCGGCGAATCGCCCGTATCGCCGCTTCTGGAGCGTCTGGGGGCGGAACGCGACCGCGACGCTTACGTGTTCTGGCCGAGCAGCCTGCGCTGAGCTTCGCGGGCGGTGCGGCCGCCGGACCGTTAGACCGCCAGTCCGCCGGACCGGAAGCGGCGGCGCCAAACAAAGAGGACTCCGTTCCGCTTATCCAAGCGGGGCGGAGTCCATTTTATTGCGTCCAGCCGGTTTCCGGCTGCCTAATTGACGGAAAAATCGTCGACCTCGGTCAACCGGAACTGATAAACCTTTTTCTCGTCCACATGGTAGACCGTCAGCATTTCGTTCGATTCCTCGAAGTTCAGAACCCGGCAGGGCAGACTGAGCTTGATGCCCTTCCCCTTGAGGACGGTCAGGCGGACCAGTGTATTGTTGGCCTTGTACGATTCAATCAGCTCGATCAGCGAATCCAGCCTTTTGTTGTGCTTCGGATGCCCCTGGCTCTCTTTGCCTTCATTCGCCTGCTCGCTTTTGCGGCCCGCCGCGTTTGCAGCGGAATGCTCCCGCCCGGCGGCTGCCGGCGGCTCCGCCGGTTTCGCAGGCGGCTGCTCCGCTTGCGCCCCGCTCCCGCCGCTTTCGGCGATCGCCTGGCGGATTTTGCGGCCGAGCTCGATTCCCTGCTTGATTTCGTAATCCGCAATCTTCTCGTGGTTCAAAAGATGCAGCAAAGCTTCAAGCGCGATCCCGTTGCTGTAGCCTTCCATCATGATGTCGACAGTGAAAAGATACTTTTTCTTCTGGCTCCGCGCATTGTCCATCCTTCGTATAACCCCAGCTTCCACATCTTTATCGTATTTCCAGCTATAGCGCGGCCATTCCCTTGAAGGAGTCCCTTCGCAAATGCAATGCCTGCCTATACGCTCCTGTGTTTACGATCATAAAGTATAAAACAGCGCAAAGCAAGGAGGAGAATCCTGTGATGACCTTAAAGCCCGTTCCGGTCGGAAACGGAACGGCGATCGGAGTGGAAGTGCGGCTGCCCGGCACCACATTGCTTGCGGTTGCGACGGAGACGGGGTATATCATGTGCGGCGCTCTGGATGTCGGCCTCCTGAACGAGAGGCTGGCGGACCGCCGGATTGTGGCGGGCCGCGCGGTAGGGGTCCGGACGCTGGAGGAGCTGCTGGAGGCGCCCCTGGAGTCGGTTACGCATGAAGCGGCGCGGCGTGGCATCACGCCGGGCATGAAAGGAAAGGATGCGGTCGCCCGGATGCTGGGCTGACCGTACGGACGGGAGGCGGAAAGCCTCCCGTCCTTCTTTTGTTCTCCAAGTGAGTCCGCTCCCCTTTTCTTTCCTAATTATAGGAAGGTTTTCCGCTCCGCCTTTTACGGGTACAATAATGGGAGAAAGAGGATTGATAAGGCGAAAGGAGCGGCAGCGGATGAACGAGGCAAAACGAATGGAAGGCAAGGCGTCGGTCGTAACGGGAGGCGGTTCCGGCATCGGCCGCGCGGCGGCGATTACGCTGGCGAAGCACGGCGCGAAGGTGTGCATTCTGGAGCTTGGCGACGAACGGGCGGCCGAGACCGTCCGGATGATCCGCGACCGGGGCGGCGAGGCGTTTGCCACGGATGTGGACGTGTCCGATCCGGCGCGGGTGGAGAAGGCGATGAAACAAGCGGCCGAAACCTTCGGGCGGCTCGACTTTGTGCTGGCCAACGCCGGCATCAACGGAGCGCTGGCTCCGATTGAAAAGCTGTCCCCCGAGGAGTGGGACACGACGCTCGCCATCAACCTGAAGGGCACGTTCCTGACCGTCAAATATGCGATTCCGCATATGAAGCAGAACGGCGGCAGCATCGTCATCACCAGCTCGATCAACGGCAACCGCACCTTCACGATGCCCGGCGCGGCGGCTTACAGCACCAGCAAGGCCGGACAGGTCGCTTTTATGCAAAAAGCGGCGCTTGAGCTGGCCCAGTACAAAATCCGGGTCAATGCCATCTGCCCGGGCGCCATCAGCACGAACATCGACCAGAGCAGCAAGGTGTCCCCCGAGCTGAAGGAGGTCGCCATTCCCGTGAACTTCCCGGAAGGCGCGCAGCCGCTGCAAAAAGGGCCGGGCAAGCCCGAGCAGGTGGCGGATCTGATCCTGTTCCTGGCCTCGGATGAATCGTCGCATATTACCGGGACGCCGATCTACATTGACGGGGCGGAATCGCTTCTGGTCGGGTGACAAGCAAAAGACGCCAAAATCGGAACGATTTTTCGCCAAAATGACCAATTGTACCGGGTAGTCGGCCGTGATATGATGGATGCAGTTTACTCGAAGGAGTCGAGACCGCACCTTGTCAATCATCCTTAAACCCAGAGGTCTCCCCAGAAGGGACTCCGCAAGCCGGCGGCAGCTGCGCGTGCTGACGTGGGAAGGCATTCCCGCCATCTTTTTCAACACGCTGCTTGGCGGCCCTTTCCTGACCGGCTATTTGCTGTACCTCGGCGCCTCCTCAAGCCAGATCGGTCTTGTTTTGGCGATTCCCACGCTGGCCAACGTCGTGCAGATTTTCTTTGCCGCCTACAGCCAGAAGCTTCACCGCAAATGGGCCTTCGTCGTCCTGGCGTCCTTGCACCGGCTGTTTTTCGCCTCGACGGGCCTGATTCCGTTTCTGTTTCCGCGCGAGCTTTGGATTCCCGTCTACATTCCTTTGTATACGCTTGCTTTCCTTGCCAACGCCACCTCCACCATGCTGTGGACGTCGCTGGTGGGGGACATGGTTCCCGCCCGAGTTCGCGCCCAATACATGGGATTCCGCAACACGGTGCTGAACGCGATCGGAAGCCTGGTGCTTTTTGCCGGCGGACAAGTGCTGGAGCGCTATCCCGGCGGACAAGGGTTTCACATCCTGTTTGTCGTGATCGGCATTTTTATGGCGATCAACATTG
The DNA here is from genome assembly GCF_059735245.1 of Gorillibacterium sp. sgz306347. Lineage (NCBI taxonomy): Bacteria > Bacillati > Bacillota > Bacilli > Caryophanales > Paenibacillaceae > Gorillibacterium > Gorillibacterium sp. sgz306347. The sequence continues at coordinate 40,324 of NZ_JCAPET010000031.1, read as the reverse complement.
TCATGTTTACGCTGTATCCGAACCTTCCGCTCGAAAAATCGGCCGAGAAGGGGCTTCTCCCCATGATGAAAAGGCCGCTGAAGGACCGGTCGTTCATGAGGCCGGCCCTTTTCCTCAGCCTGTGGACGTTCGTGCAGGCCATCGCGGTTCCGTTATTCTCCTATGTCATGCTCAAGCCGATGGGACTCGGGCAGGGCGTTGTTTCGGTCATGGCGATTGTGCAGACCGTTGCGATGGTTGTAAGCTTCTACGTCTGGGGCAAGCTGAACGCGAGATACGGCAACAAAAAGCTGCTGTTTTGGACCCTGCCGATCATCGCGGCGAGCTGCCTCGCCTGGGGGCTGGTTTCCTTCGCCCCGGCTTTGCCGGTCATTGTGCTGGCCCACATCCTGTTTGGCTTCGGCTCGGGCGGCTACAACCAGCTGGTGTTCAACTTCGTGATCGGGGATACGCCCAAAAGCGAACGCCCGATGTTCATCGCCGTGTTCAACTCCATCACGGGCGTTGCCGGTTTTCTGGGACCGGTCGTCGGCGGTTGGGTGTATGAAATTCTGGAGCGCTATCCGCGCTGGCTGCAAATCTACGGCGTGAACCTGGCGACCGGCCTTGTTTTGGCCGTGCTGATTCCGACGCTGGCGCGTAAATGGCTGAAGTGAAAAAGGCGGCGGAGAAAGGCGAATTGGCGATTCGGGGTTTCATCCGGGACCATCGCGGGTAAAAGGTTGAAAGATTTCTTTACTCGCGAGGTGGCGAACCAATTTGACTTTTGACCGAAACAACCAACCACCGGAACCGGACAAGTTAAGCTCCCCCGAACGCGCCGTTTATCATGTGATCCAAAGCGGGCAGGCGCCCGATTTTGATGTGGACCGCATCGCCAGGCTGACGAATTTAAGCCCGCTTCACGTAAAAGTGGCTCTCCAGCTGCTTTATCTGCGCCGATTGACCGACTACAACCCGACGGAATTTGACCAAGGCATGCCGGGGCGCTCTTAAGCAAGCCGTTCCCCGGCGAGGGGCGAAGCTGCGACCGTTCCGGCCGCTCCCCTTGCGCAAACGTTCCGTTTCCCCTGAAAAGGCCTCTCCTTCCCATGGAGAGGCCTTTTGTGCGGAGAAGGATTCTCCCGGCCCCTGTCGAATTACATACGGACTTGAAACCGATACTGCATAGAGGAGTTGGAACACGAATGCCATTGATCGACATGCCTTTGGATGAGCTGCGCCTGTACCAGGGAAAAAGCCCGCGTCCCGCCGATTTTGACGAGTACTGGGACCGGGCGCTGGCCGAGATGAAAGCGACGGAAGCGGGGCTTGAGCTGGTGCCCGCACCCTTCCAGGTTCCGTTCGCCGACTGCTTCGACCTTTATTTTACCGGTGTCCGGGGAGCCCGGATTCACGCCAAATATGTCCGGCCGAAGCACGTGGAGGCCCCGCATCCGGCCGTTATCCAGTTTCACGGCTATTCCGGCAACAGCGGCGACTGGACCGAAAAGCTGAGCTATGCCGCGCTTGGCTACAGCGTGATCGCCATGGACGTCCGCGGGCAAGGCGGCCGCTCGGAGGATACGGGCGGCGTCAAGGGAAACACCTTGAACGGCCACATCATCCGCGGGCTAGACGACGAGACGCCCGACAACCTCCTGTTCCGGCATGTCTTTCTTGACACGGCCCAGCTTGCCGGGCTTGTCATGGAGCTGCCGGAGGTCGATCCGGCCCGTGTGGCGGCAACCGGCTGGTCGCAGGGCGGCGCACTGACGATCGCCTGCGCCGCGCTGGAGCCGCGCATTTGGCGCCTCGCGCCGGTGTACCCCTTCCTGAGCGATTACCGCCGGGTCTGGGAAATGGACCTGGATGTCGCTGCTTACGAGGAGCTGCGGAAGTATTTCCGCCTGTTCGATCCCCAGCACGAACGGGAAGACGAAATGTTCCGCCGGCTCGGCTACATCGACATTCAAAATCTCGCTCCCCGGATCAAAGGGGAGGTGCTGATGGGCATCGGCCTGATGGATACGATTTGCCCGCCGTCGACGCAGATGGCCGCTTACAACAAGATCGAATCCGCCAAGCGCCTGGAGGTATTCCCGGACTTCGGCCACGAAGGGCTTCCGGGGCTGCACGACAAGATCGCCCGCTTTTTGCTGGGCTGACTGCGCGGTGCCGCTTGAAGCGCGCGGCCGCCGCAAACCGCAAACCGCAAACCGCCCGGCTTGAGCGACTGCAAGCGGCCCATGCGTTGAAAAGCAAAACAAAGAAGCATCCGACCGCCGTTTCGCGCGGAAGGATGCTTCTTTCTTTTGGCCGGGGCCGGTATTTGAACTTAGTAACCGCTATACATGTTCATGACCGCCGTTTGAAGCTCGGCGATGGATACCGTCTCCGTAGCTGCCGGAATCTGAATCTCCGGCGTCGCTTCATTGAAATTGGACATCGAGGCGTTCACATCGATGGCCAAGCCCTGCACTTCTTCCTGCGGATCGGTCGGAGAGATGTCGATGATTTGGCGCAGATAGGCCAGGTAGCCTTCCTTGCTGACGCCAAGGCGCGTTCTCAGCTCGTTGATGGAAACGGTTTTCTGGAACTCGGCGATCCCTTCCTTGTACTCTTTGTTCACTTCCGCGACCTCTGCCTGAAGATCCTGATCCGGCACGTGATCTTTGTATTCCGGTTTGGAGAGAACCGCCGTCAGGTCCGGCAGCACTTTTGTCACCCATCTTTCCGCAACCGCGGGCAGGTTTTCATTGGTGATGTTGTATTCGATCACCTGCCGGACGTTTTCCGGAATGCCTTCGCCCGCCTCGCTCGGCTTCAGCAGCACGAGGTTGTCGTCCTCTTTCAGATGCTTTTCCAGAACGCCGGCCATGTCGAGCAGCAACGCTTTCAGCAGCTCCTGGTCTTCGGTTTGCGGAACCGTTTCGATGCTGCCGGCCAGTTCTTTCACTTCATCCGCCGTGACATGCAGGTATTTGCCGGTGATTTCCGGCGGCAGCTCCAGATTCGGGATCTGGATGATTTTGACGTACAAGTCCTCATTGTCCGCGATAATGGGGAGCGCAAGCGAGAAGGAAAGGTCGCCTTTGACCGCAACCTCCAGGGTTACGCTGGCCTGCTTGGTTTTCATGTTGTTGATTCCGCTGAACTTGATCTCCGCGTTCTTGAGCATTTGCTCCGCCATGGCGACCTCGGGGTCGTCGGACTCCGGCATATCCACCATGAATTTCAAAGAGCCCGTGTACTCGTACGATTCCGCCTGCGCCAGTTTTTGCACGCCACCCTCGGCGGTCTGGTAGGCATTCTTTTGTTCGCCGCAGCCTGCAAAGACAAGCACCAGGCAAAGCGCAAGCAGCGAACGGATCCATCTCTTTTTCATGCGTTCACTCCATTCCCCTTTGATAAGATGTATTTATCGTATTCTACTATTCTATAGACATAAACGGATATAAAGCAACAGAAAGAACAAAAAAAGAGGAAAAATCGGCCAATGTACCGATTTTTCCTCTTTTTTGCCGGACGGCATCCCAGCCGGCCAGCCGGCGGGTGCTACCAAAGTCTCGTCTTTTTATGGAAGACGCGTTTTTAGAGCATGCCGGCTTTGCGGTGCTCCACCAGGTCAATGGCGCCCAGCACAATATGCGCCGCGCCAAATCCCATGGCCGCCGTGCCAACTATCGGATACTTCGCACGCAGTGCGGCTCCCGCCGCCGTGACGGCAGTGCCCAAGATCGCCGGAATCAATCCTTCGCGCATCGGTCATCCTCCTGTCGTTTGTTCGGCTTGGTCGAGCATTCATAGCATGGCTTCCGCGTACGGGATTATACGGCGTTTGCCCGGTCCCCCTGCAGAACTTTATAATGAAGGAAGCGGAAACGGCTTGTCGGCCCCCGGGCTTATAAAGCCAATACCAAGGTGAGGAGCGTGATCCGATTATGGAGCCGGTGGCGTTAAAAGAATGGGCGGCGGTTATTGAGGCGCTGCGCGAAGGCAAGCAGATTCTTCTGCTGCGCAAAGGCGGCATTGCCGAGGAGACCCGGGAATTTCAACTGCAAAGCAGACAGTTTTACTTATACCCGGGGTATGAGCACCAAAAGCCGGAGCTGGTCAAGCCTGAATTCCGCGAGGGACTTGAGAAGCTGCGCGACGGCTGGACCCCCGAACGCGGCAGTGTTGAAATCGGCGTCTGGGCGGAAGCGGTCGACGACATCGAGATTACGACGCTTGAGGAGCTGGAGCGGATCGACGGCTGTCACATCTGGTCCGGGAAGCTGGCGGAGGACCGGCTGAAGTGGAAGCGGACGCAGCCGCTGCACGTTCTGCTGCTGCGGGTGTACGCTCTTGATGAACCCGTAGAGATACCGGTTCTGCCCGAATATGGGGGCTGCAAATCCTGGATCCGGCTGTCGGATATGCCGGTTGAACCCGCCGGACGGCCGGTGCTCGGCGAGGCGGCTTTTGAAGCGCAGGCCCAGGCCGTGCGGGACGCATTGGCGGGACGTTAATCGTCCGGTTTTGATTCATCAGGCCATCGATTGTCAATTGCATTTTACCAGCGCTTATAATAAACTTGAATGAGAATCAGTGAGAATCAATGAAAAATTGTGGTTCTTTTGCAAATATACTACCACTGACTATCGAATGGAGGGTTCATAGATGAGCAATACGCTTTCTTTTCAAATCAGCGGTTTGCGTGCAAACATCGAAGGCAAAGAAATTCTGAAAGGCCTTGACCTGGAGATCAAAAACGGCGAAGTTCACGCCATTATGGGACCGAACGGCACCGGCAAGAGCACGCTCGCTTCCGTTCTCATGGGGCATCCGAAATATGAAGTGACCGGCGGCACCGTCACGCTGGACGGCGAAGACCTGCTGGAAATGGCGGTCGACGAGCGCGCTCGCGCCGGGCTGTTCCTGGCTATGCAGTACCCGAGTGAAATCGCCGGGGTTACTAACTCCGACTTCCTGCGCAGCGCGATCAACGCCCGCCGCGGGGAAGGCAACGAAATCTCCCTGATGAAATTCATCCGCCAGATGGAAGGCAAGATGAAGGACCTGGAGATGAACCCGGAATTCGCACACCGTTATTTGAATGAGGGCTTTTCCGGCGGGGAGAAGAAGCGCAACGAAATTCTGCAGATGCTTCTCCTTGAGCCGCGTCTGACCATCCTGGACGAAATCGACTCCGGTCTTGACATCGACGCCCTCAAAATTGTGGCGAACGGCGTCAACGCCATGCGCAGCGAAGAACGCAGCTTCCTGGTGATCACCCACTATCAGCGGCTGCTGAACTACATCACGCCGGATTACGTGCACGTGATGATGCAGGGGCGCATCGTTCGCTCGGGCGGCCCGGAGCTGGCGGAACGCCTGGAAAGCGAAGGCTACGACTGGATCAAGGAAGAGCTTGGCATCGTCGACGAAACCGTCGGCCAGGGAGTGTAAGAGAGAGAACGGGAGGAATCGCATATGACAAGCAACACCATGATTCCCGTCAACCCTGAAGTCCTGGCCGAACGCTCCCGCACCGCGGGCGAGCCGGAGTGGTTGACGGAGCTGCGCTTGAACGGACTGAAGCTGGCGGCGGAGCTGGAGCTGCCGAAGCTGGAGAAAACGCGGATCGACCGCTGGAAGCTGGATGCGTACGGAAGCCAGGCAGCCGAAACGGCCGGCTATCCGGCCGAGCTGATGGAGGCGCTGGGAATCCCCGCCGCCGAGGAAGGAAGCAGCCTGGTCATCCAGCGCAATTCGGCGCCGGTGCTTACCCGGCTCGGAGCCGAGCTGGCCGCCAAGGGCGTGATTTTTACGGACCTGGAGACCGCGGCCCGCGAGCACGGCGAACTGGTCCGGCAGTTTTTCATGAAAGCCGTGTCCCAGGATGAACACCGTCTGACGGCTTTGCATACGGCGGTCTGGAGCGGAGGCGTGTTCCTCTACGTTCCGAAGAACGTCACGGTGGAAGTGCCGCTGCGCGCGGTCTTCCTGGCCGACAAGGCGGGCGCGGCCATGTCGCCGCATGTGCTGATCGTAGCGGAGGAAGGCAGCTCGGTTGCTTACACCGACCACTACGCGTCCTCTGACGAGACCGGGGAGCTGGTCGTCAGCTCCATTGCGGAAGTGTTCGCAGGTCCGGGCGCCAGCGTCCGGTTCGCCTCCGTGCACAATCTGGGGGCGAGTGTAACCGACATCGCCTACCGCCGCGCGATTCTGGACAAAGACGCCCGCATCGAGTGGGTGGTCGGCGAGATGAACGCGGGCTACGGCGTCGCGGATACATCCTCGCAGCTGGTCGGGTCCGGTTCGTCCTCCGACATCAAGGTCATCTGCGTCGGAGACAAGGAGCAGCGCCTGAACATAACGACCCGCAACGTGCACTTCGGCAAAGCGACCGAATCCGATATGATCACGCGCGCCGTCATGCGGGAATCCGCCACGGCGATCATCAACGGCGTGACCAAAATCGAAAAAGGCGCCACCGGCGCGAACGGCCAGCAGACGGAAAAGGTTCTTATGCTGAGCCGGACGGCGCGCGGCGACGCGAATCCGATTCTTCTGATCGACGAAGACGACGTCAAGGCGGGTCATGCCGCCAGCGTCGGCCAGATCAATCCGGAGCAAATCTTCTATCTCATGTCGCGCGGACTGACCCGCGAGGAAGCGGAACGCTTGGTCATCTATGGTTTCCTGGCACCGGTTGTGGCGGAAATTCCCCTTCCCGAGCTGGAGGAACAGTTCCGCAGGCTGGTGGAAAGGAAGTTGGGGCAATGAATGCACGCGAGCTTCGAAAGCTGTTCCCGATTCTTGATCAGGAGATCAACGGGAGCCCGCTCGTTTATCTGGACAGCGCGGCCACATCGCAGAAACCGGTCCCGGTTATGGAAGCGGTGAAGGCATACTACGAACGCGACAATGCGAACGTTCATCGCGGCGTCCATACGTTAGGGGCCCGGGCAACGGACGCTTACGAAGGAGCTCGCGAGAAAGTTGCGCGATTTCTGAACGCCCGCCGCACGGAGGAAATTATTTTCACCCGGGGGACGACGACGGCGATCAACCTGGTCGCAGCCAGCTATGCCCGGTCGGTTTGCCGGGAAGGCGACGAGATCGTCATTACTCCCCTGGAGCATCACAGCAATCTGATTCCGTGGCAGCAGGTCGCGAAGGCGACCGGCGCCACGCTGAAATACATTCCTCTTCAGCCGGACGGTTCGATCCGGCTTGAGGATGTCGAGCGGACCGTGACGGATCAAACGAAAATGGTGGCCATCACGTACATCTCGAATGTCATGGCCGTCGTCAACCCGGTCAAGGAAATTGCAGCCATCGCCCACCGGCATGGAGCCAAAATCCTGATCGACGGAGCGCAAAGCACGCCGCATCTGAAGGTGGATGTTCAGGAGCTGGATTGCGACTTCTACGCATTTTCCGGCCACAAGATGTGCGCCCCGACCGGGATCGGCTGCCTGTACGGCAAAAAGGAACTGCTGGAGAACATGGAGCCAATCGAGTTCGGCGGCGAAATGATCGATCATGTCGGCCTCTACGAGTCGAGCTGGAAAGAGCTGCCCTGGCGGTTTGAAGGCGGAACGCCGATCATCGCGGGCGCCGTCGGCCTGGGTGCCGCCATCGATTTTCTTTCGGAGATCGGAATGGACGAAATCGACCGGCATGAGAAGGAGCTTGTCCGCTACGCTATGGGACGGCTTTCCGAAATCGACGGCCTGGCCATTTACGGTCCCGTCGACGAGCGTTCCGGTTTGATCACCTTTAACCTCGGGGATGTTCATCCCCACGACGTCGCCACCGTGCTGGATTCCCAGGGCGTGGCGGTCCGGGCCGGTCATCACTGCTGCCAGCCGCTGATGCGCTGGCTGGAAGTGACCGCGACGGCGCGGGCCAGCTTTTATCTGTACAATACGGAAGACGACGTGGACCGGCTTTTCGCAGCGTTATTAAAAACAAAGGAGTACTTCGGTTATGGAATTGGATGATTTGTACCGCCGCGTCATCATGGATCATTATAAAAACCCACATAACCGCGGAACCTTTGAAGGCGAAGCCGTCACCGTCAACCTGAACAATCCCTCTTGCGGGGACCGCATCACGCTCCAGCTCAAGGTGGAGGACGGGATGGTCAAGGACGCCCGCTTTCAAGGGGAAGGCTGCTCGATCAGCCTTTCGTCCGCTTCCATGATGACGGATGCCGTAAAAGGCAAGTCGCTGGAGGAAGCCATGCAAATGGCGGATAACTTCTCCTGCATGATGCGGGGGGAAGACGTCGATTTCGATTACGACGACATTGAAGCCTTGTCCGGTGTCAAAAAATTCCCGGCGCGCATCAAATGCGCAACGCTTGCCTGGAACGCCATGCGCAAGGGCATCGAGCAGTCGGACAGCAAATAAATTACGGGGCAGCGCCCCTCACCAAGGAGGAAACCGTCATGGCAAAGCAGATGCCCGAGATGGAGGAATACAAATACGGCTTCCGCGACGAGCATAAAGCCGTTTTCCAGTCGGGGAAAGGCCTTACGCCGGAGATTGTTACGGAGATCTCCCGGATGAAGGGAGAACCCGACTGGATGCTGGAGTTCCGGCTGAAGTCGCTGGAGCATTTCTACCGGATGCCGCTTCCCCGCTGGGGCGGCAACCTGGACGATCTGGACTTCAACGACATCCAGTATTACGTAAAGCCTTCCGAGAAGCAGGGCAAAACCTGGGAGGAAGTGCCGTCCGAAATCAAGGAAACCTTCGACAAGCTGGGCATTCCCGAAGCGGAGCAGAAGTTCCTGGCCGGGGTGTCCGCCCAATACGAATCCGAAGTCGTTTATCACAGCATGCAGGAAGACCTGAAAAAGCAAGGGGTTATCTTCACGGATACCGACACGGCGCTCCGCGAGCACCCCGAGCTGTTCCGCGAATACTTCGGCACCATCGTCCCGCCGACCGACAACAAGTTCGCCGCGCTGAACAGCGCCGTCTGGTCGGGCGGAAGCTTCATCTACGTGCCGAAAGGCGTGAAATGCGAAATTCCGCTGCAGGCCTACTTCCGGATCAACTCCGAGAACATGGGGCAGTTTGAACGCACGCTGATCATCACGGACGAAGACAGCTTTGTACACTACGTGGAAGGCTGCACGGCTCCGATCTACAGCACGAACTCGCTGCACAGCGCCGTCGTGGAAATCATCTGCCGCAAAAACTCCCGCGCCCGCTACACGACGATCCAGAACTGGGCGCCGAACATCTACAACCTGGTCACCAAACGCGCCGTCGCGGAAGAAAACGCGACGATGGAATGGGTCGACGGCAATATCGGCTCCAAGCTGACGATGAAGTACCCGGCCGTCGTTCTGAAGGGCCGCGGCGCGAAAGGGAGCGTTCTGTCCATCGCCGTCGCCGGCAAAGGCCAGCACCAGGACGCGGGCGCGAAGATGATCCACCTGGCGCCGGAAACGACGTCGACGATCGTCTCCAAGTCGATCAGCAAGCACGGCGGCAAAGTCACCTACCGCGGCCTCGCTTCTTTCGGGCGCAACTCCGAAGGCTCGAAGTCGAACATCAAGTGCGACACGCTGATCATGGATAAGCAGTCCACCTCGGACACGATCCCGTACAACGAGATCATGAACGACAATGTGACGCTGGAGCACGAAGCGACGGTTTCCAAAGTATCGGAAGACCAGCTCTTCTACCTGATGAGCCGCGGCCTGTCCGAAGCGGAAGCGACGCAAATGATCGTCATGGGCTTCATCGAGCCGTTCACCAAAGAGCTGCCGATGGAGTATGCGGTCGAGATGAACCGGCTGATCAAGTTCGAGATGGAAGGAAGCATCGGATAATCAAGGGTTGACACGTGTCCGCAGTGATCTTGACACTTTTGTGTCCAGGTTGCGCGGGCACGTTTTTTGTTTGCAACGATTTGAGCCGAACACGTGGAGTTATTGTAAAATAAGGAACATGAAGTGAACCGGTAGGTATGCCCGTTTGATTGTGAAAAACTATGGACGTCTGAAGGAGCATAACGATCACAATGATTTCTTTGATGGGTATCGTATCTTTTCTTAAGATTGCAGTTGCATCATGTTCCTTTATTCTGATAGGTTATGTTGTCTATCAAGCCGTCCGCTTGAAGCTTTGGAGCGGAAATGGCCAAACCGGTATGAGAGCGCTCTCGCAGAAAGAGAAGAGAAGGGACTTTGAATATTTGACCCAATATGTCCGGGAAGTCTATCCCTATAACGATGCTATTGTGCAATATAAATTTTTGGACGATCCTCGTTCGCTGGAAAAGGAATACATAGAGAGAGCCGGCAGGACAAGCAATAATTCGGATTTTTTTCGGCTAGTCTATGAATATATTCAACGCTTGAGACAAGGCGATGGCCATATCGGTGTATACTTTGGAAGTAATCAGCCTCTAAATCATAACTATTTGCACTGGTATTTCAACAATATCCCAAAAAGCACATATTACAAAACGGATTATTGGGGCGAGGAAGCTGCTAAATTTCCATGGTATGCTTTTTCCGATGCGGAGGCGGTTTATCGGAGTGGAACCTATGTTTTGAGGAAAGACCTCCTCTTTCCGGATAAAACTTTGCCGGCGGGTACGATCATTGCAGGCGTCAACGGAATGCAGACGGATGATTATGTGAAAACCCTTCAGAGCAAAACGCGATTATGGTTTGACGCCGATTTAAATAAGAATTTCATCCCAGCCCTTTTCTCGATCCATCCGGAATCCGGCTACTGGACCGCGGACTTTATGTTAAAAAACGGAGAGGTCTACACGGGAGAAATAGCAGAAACGAATCCGGTTGCAGAACCGGACAAAGGCTTGCGTTCCTCTCATTATCCGAATATGGTCTGCAAGGAGTTAGACGAGAATATTGGATATGTTAGGATTTTTACTTTCCATCGGCCATATATCGGGGGCGATAACGAGGTTTTTCAGAATTTTATGCAAGCTTCGAACGGGAAATACAAAAAGCTGATCATCGACATTAGAGGAAATACCGGAGGAGAACCGGAGTATTGGGGTGAAAATATTTTACGACCACTCCTTAAAGAGCCTAGGTTGTTTGTGCAGTATTCGGCTATCAGAAAAGGGTTCTTCAAACGGATGGGCATTCGATATCCCCTCTATAGATGGGTTATGAGAAACCATCTTTTGCAGAAAGACCTGTACCACATTGAACAGGTCGAGAAGGTAAACCATCAGGAGTTTAGCAAAGAAGATTGGGCTGTATTCAAGATAACGAAGAAATTTACGCCGAACAACAGCTTTCCTTTTCACGGAAAGGTTTATATCTTCACGGACCGGGATACATTTTCCGCCGGAGATTCTTTTGCAGCCGCAGCAAAAGCTTTAGAGCTTGGGCAATTGATCGGCACCTGTACAGGGGGAAGCGGATCGGCATTTCTGTCGCCGGTTGAGCTCGCGCTTCCCAACAGCCAAATTCTCTTGAGAATGAATGTGGAGGTAACATTGAATGACCAGCACCGGCCCAATCAAATACTGGGAACAGTGCCTGATGTTGAGCTCCAGCCTTCCACTTATCCGACGGTGAATCCCGAAAGCCTCGAAGTTCAAGATTTATTAAAGGATCCTTGGGTAAACTGGGTAATGAATCATTGAGCATATCGGAAGACCCGTCGGCCATGCGCCAGACGGGTCTTGTCAGTTCATTACCATTGATAAAGGAACATATGTTCGCCTATAATAAAGCAACCGAAGCAAACGGAGGCGATAAGGAGCATGGCAAAAAAACTTGATGGCAATGGCCTGTGGGAGTCGTCCAGGCTGATCCTGCCCGAGCACAAGGAGCGCATCCGGCAGTATTACAAAGAACGCAACCGGATTCCTCAACCGCAGCTCGCGCCGGAGGAGATTGACGAGAATGACGGAATGCTCCGTGCGGCCCGTGCGGACGTAGTGCCGGTCACACTGGACATCTGGACGGAGTATGAGATCCGGCAGCTTGCCGGAATCGTGGCCTACATAGATCCGCATTTAAGGCGGGTAAAAATCGAGTTCGACGAGGGCTTTGAATGGGTGGATTTCGGGGAAATCATTAGGGTTCGGTTTTAAGGAGGGTTCTCTTTCTCTTGCAGCTCAATTTTTTATTTGCAAATCGTTCCTCCTTAATTTAAACTGTACAGGAATAATTTAGGGAGAGGAACCAGAGAGAATGAACATCAAACGAACAACCGCCGTATCCGCGTTTCTGCTGACCGCATCGCTGAGCCTTGCCCTTGCGGGCTGCGGCTCCGGCAAGGAAGCGGGCGGCACCGCTTCGCCGGCGTCCTCCGCCGGAGCAGCCGCCACGTCAACCGCAACCGCTGCGGCTTCCACCGGGCCGAGCGCGACCGGGGAGGCTTCCGCAGCACCGAGCCCGGAAGCAACGGCTTCGCCCGAGGCTGCGTCCACCGCCGATTCCGGGGGAGAGGTGAAGAAGCATTCCGTCACCAAAGCGGAAGAGGAACTGATTCAGCAGTACATCAAAGTATTTATCAACGGGACGGATTCGGAAGCCAAGGAACAATACGTTGCCGAATATGTCCATCCCGATATGCAGGCTCTTTTCCAGTTGGGTGTGAACAGCGCGAGCGGAGACAAGCGGGAAGACTCCAAAATTTTGAAAGCCATCGCCCACCAGAATGAAGACACGGGAACCGAAGACCGCTTGATCCTGGTTGAATCCAAAGGCGGGGTGGAAGACATTTATATGCTTACGGAAGACAAACTAGGGTTTATTTTCACCAGCGAGGATTCCGAGCTGTTCCCTTCCATGCGGAAGTTGTTTAACTGACGAACGAATAAAACGGGCAGGAAACCGTACGCTTTGGCGGCGGTTTCTTTTTGTTTGTTCCAAACGGAAATAAAATTTCTATATATTCCTACTTATTTACAACTACATCCAGTAGCAGTATAGTAGAAACGAAGCGGGTGATTCCGCTTACATAATGGAGGTGGTTCCGTAATGAAAAGGAAAAAGCTTTTGGCATCCTTCGTTGCTATGGTGCTGATGTTTGGCATCGCTTCTTCCGCGTTCGCCGCCACAATCAATATTCCGTCTTTGAACTACTTTGTCCAGCACGGCTTTACGTCGAACACCGATCAGGCAACCTTCGTTTATACGAATAACACCGGCACAACCCAAACTGCGATTTTTCGCATTACCAATGTAAATTACAACGACAACAGCACGAGTCAGGTAGCGGGCAAGCTGGCGGGCTCTTATCAATTAAGATATGCGAACGGGACCACCATCAATTTGGGTACGATCAGCGGCTCCAGCCTGTCAGGCGGCCTGAACAATTACCTTGCGCCAGGCGCGTCTTTGGTGGTCAACGTAAAGCCTGCCACGGGCGTTAGCTCTGTTGCCTTCAAGATCAAATTTGACGGGCAGTAAAACAACCGGTCAAAGCAATCCTTGTTTTTATTAACGTAATGGAGGTGCTTTTCTATGAAGAGGAAAAAGCTTGTTGCATCTTTGGTTGCCTTATTGCTGATGGTGGGAATTGCCTCAACCGCATTCGCCAGCTTGAGCACCATCGTGGTGCAGTCCCTGAACAACAATGTCGTGCACGGCTTCAGCTCCAACAGCGACATGACGACCTTCGTCTACCGTAACAACAGCGACCGCCCGCAAACCGTAGGTTTTGTTATCACCAACCCCCAGCTCGGCGATATGAATACGAATCAAGTGGCGGGTAAACTGACCGGCAGCTATATGGTAAGCTTCCCGAACGGCCAGACGATTCCCTTGGGAACGATCGGCGGGTCCCAATTATCCGGCGGTTACGCGAACAGTCTGAATCCCGGAGCGCAGCTGGTGGTCAATGTAAAGCCGGCGGCAGGCGTCAATTCGGTTGGCTTTAAAATTATGTTTGTCGGACAATAAAACATTTCCGGAAGAAACCCGTTTTCGGACGGGTTTCTTTCATTTCGTTGCAGACAAAACCCGCTTGATCTCCTATAATCAAATTCGATAGATAAGGAATCGGTAATAAGTGGAGGAATTGTACTTGCAGCGTTACGAAGAACTGGATTCGCTTCGGGGCTTGGCCGCCCTTGCGGTAATGGCGGGCCATTTCCTGATGGTGTTCGCCCCCATGGCGCAGAATACGTCGGATTGGGGCTTTTTGCGTTTTCCGCTTAACTTTTTGAAGTATACCCCGCTGCATGCGTTGTGGGGCGGGCATGAGGCGGTCATTTTGTTTTTTCTGCTCAGCGGGTTTGTGCTGTCGCTGCCTTTTCTCGGGAACCGGAAAACCTCTTACCTGCCATACGCTTTAAAACGGGTCTGCCGGATTTACCTTCCGTTTTTGGTCGCCCTGCTGGCGGCCATCCTTCTGCGTACGGCCGTTTACGAGGTGAAGCTGACCGAGCTCACCAGCTACTACAATAATCTTTGGGTCATTCCGCCCGATTGGGCTTCCATCGGCCAGCACCTTGCCTTTGTCGGCAATTACAACTCCGTCCGCTACGTGCCGATTCTCTGGACCCTTGTGCATGAGATGCGGATCTCCCTCATCTTCCCGTTTCTGATGCCGCTCGTCATCCGGGGCGGCTGGAAGCTAGGCCTTCCGGCGGCTGCTCTGCTTTCGGCGGGGGCGGAGCTGACGCTTCAGTCGGTTGACCTGCGGTACATGACCAATTACGCGATCTCGTTTCATTATGCGGCCTTTTTTATCGCCGGTGCGCTACTGGCCAAATACCGGACGGAGCTTATAGCGGCGTTTAGAAAGCTGAGCGCCTGGGGAACAGCGCTTTTGCTGGCGGTTGGCCTGTGCCTGTATGCATTCAAGTGGATTGCATACGGCGAAAGCTATCACCGGTTTCTGGAGCCGAACATGGGCGACTGGACGATTGCCGCGGGCGCAGCCCTGTTCATCGTGGCTGCAATGGCGGTAGCCCCGCTGACAAAGCTGCTGCACTGGAAGCCGGTTCTGTTCCTGGGCCGGGTTTCGTTCAGCCTGTATTTGTATCACATGATCGTCCTCTTGACTCTGCTGCACCTGTTCAATGGGGTGTGGGATGCGAAGTGGACGGTGCTGCTGGCGGTCGCGGTATCCATCGGAGTGGCGGCGGCCGGGTATTACGGAGTGGAGAAGCCTTCGATGCGCCTCGGCAAACGGCTGGCGGAGCGGCTGGGCAAGCGGCCCGGCGGATTGTCAGGACCGGAGGCAAAGCCGGCGGCCGGGCTGACGCCTTGACCGAAAGCATCCACAGCCGGGCTGACGCCTTGACCGAAAGCATCCGCAGCCGGTCCGGCTCATAGCGGAAAGCAGCCCTCTGGCCGCATAAAAAAGACATGCTTGCCGAAAACCGGGCATAAGCATGTCTTTGTCTTTTGTCGCAGGGGGTGATTCGGGAAGAGGAAGCGCCTGGTTAAACGGCCGTTTCGGGAAGAAAACGGACGATGTGAAGCGCCGGATCCAGTGCCAGGTCGATGAATTTTTCATTGATCTGCACCAGCGGGTTGAAATGGTCCGAAGGATTGTTCAGCACAATCTTGCCGGTTTCTCCGCTGCTCAGCACCACGTGTTTGCCGATCATGTTGGGAATCATATGCTTGATAAAGATCTGCGTGGCGTAAGGATCGATTTTGCCGAAGCTCATGTGATACAGCTCATTCAGCACGTTCAGCAGGTCCTTTTCCTTGCGGTAGGGAGCGGGCGTGATCATGGCGCTGTAAATGTCGGCGATGGCGACGATTTTGGCGATCGGATGAATTTCTTCGCCCTTCAGTCCGAACGGGTAACCGCTGCCATCCAGGCGTTCGTGATGCTGAAGCGCGGCGAGCGCCCATTCCGTGTTGCCGATGGAATCGTTGATCATGTTGAAGCCGTAAGAGGAGTGCTCCTTGATGGATTCGTATTCGTCGTCCGAAAGCGGGGCGGGCTTGTTGAGCAGCATGGAGGAAATTTTGGTTTTTCCGATGTCGTGCAGATACCCGGCCGTCCCGATGGAGCGGCATTCGTCCTCCGTTTTGCCAAGCCAGCGGGCCAGGTAATAGGAGATCAGGCCGACCTGAACCGAATGCCGGTAGGTATAGTCATCGTTTTCGTTTAGCGCAAGCAGCATAGAGGCGATGTCGGTTTTGCCGCGAAACGACTCGGTCATGGCGATAACGCCCGCATCGACCAGCTCCGCGTCGATCAAACCGGTCTCTCCGGCTTGGTCGAATACAGTTTTCACCGTGTGGAAGGCTTCCTGGTACGCCTCCTTCCAGCTTGTCCCGGAAATGGGGGCGTCGACTTTGCCGTCGTTCGGCTTGCGGCGATCCGCGATGTCTACGTAATCCAGTTGGTGCTGCAGGAGCCGCGAAACGGAATCCGCGTTCATGACCGTGCCGGAAGACAAAACCAGCAGCCCGTATTTATTAAAAATGTCACTCTGCAGAATATCGCCGTTTTCCAAATCCATTACATGAATTTTCAACCAGCTTCACCTTTTCCCTCTATGTATTCTTCTTCCTACTATAGCAAGCGTGACATATACTGCCAATCCTACGTTAGACGGATTCTTTGCGATGTTTTTTCGTTGCCGATACGGAAATGGATTCATTATAATAGGTTTATCTTTACGGAACGATAAAGACATGCGGCGGGAACAGCGAAACGAAAGCCCGGTACGGAGCGGAAGGGGGGAACGGCATGGCCGGGCTGCAAAAGCTCGTGATTCTGCATACCAATGACATTCACAGCCATTTCGGCACCATGCCTGCCGTCGCGGGATTCATCAAGGAAGAGCGGGAGCGGTACGGAAGCGGCAGGGTGCTTGCGGTGGACATCGGCGACCACATGGACCGGGCTTTTGCGGAGACCGAAAGCACGCTTGGCAAAGCGAACATCGCCGTTATGAACGCAACCGGCTACGAATGGGCGGTCCCCGGAAACAACGAAGGGCTTACGCTTTCGCCCGGCGCGCTGGCGGAAGCTTATGCCCAAGCCGGCTTTGGCATGCTTTGCGCAAACCTGAGGGAAGCGAAGTCGGGCGGGTTCCCGGACTGGCTGCGCCCTTCCGCCATCGCAAAGAAGGACGGCCTCCGGATCGGACTGATCGCGGTGACCGCGCCCTTTGCCGACTTTTACCGGCTGCTCGGCTGGATTGCGGACGACCCTCTGGAAGCGGTGAAACGGGAAGCGGGGCGGCTCGCGGACAAAACGGACCTCATCGTGGTGCTGTCGCACCTCGGGCTTGCGGCGGACCGGATCATGGCCGGGACAGTGCCGGGCATCGATTTGATTTTGGGGGCGCATACCCACCATCTGCTGGAGAAGCCCGAATATGTCGGCCGCACCGCCCTGTGCGCCGCCGGCAAATTCGGCCGGCATGTCGGCCGGGTCGAGCTTGACTTTGACCCGGCCGCCCGGCGGCTCGTCTCCGTGCAGGGAGAATGCCTGCCGACCGAAGGCATGCCGTCCGATTCCGCGGTGCTGGCTTTGATCGAACGCTTTGGCCGGGAAGCGCATGCGCTGCTCGCCGAACCGGTGGTCCGGCTGGAGAGCCCTCTGGAGGTTGCCTGGCAGGCGGAATCGCCGCTAGGAAACCTGTTGGCCCGGGGCATCCGCCGGGCGACCGGCGCGGAAGTCGGCCTGGTCAACGCCGGGCAGCTGCTGGAGGGGCTGGAAAGCGGCACCGTCACCCGCGAACAGCTCCACCGGATATGCCCGTCCCCGATTAATCCGTGCGCGGCGGCAATAAAAGGCGCTGCCCTTCTGGAAGCGCTGGAGGAAGCGTTATTGCCCGAATTCGCCCTGAAGCCGATCTACGGCTACGGCTTTCGCGGCAAAATTTTGGGGACCTTGTGCTTGGACGGCATGGAAGTGGAATACTCGCCGGAAGCGGAGCCGTACCGGAAAATCCGCCGCGCGACGGTCGCCGGCCAAGCGCTCGACCCCGAGCGGGAGTACACCGTCGGGATGGTCGACATGTTTACCTTCTCCATCGGCTATCCTTCGCTGGCGAAGGTCCGGGATGTCCGGTTTGTGCTTCCGTATTTTCTCCGCAACGTGCTGGCCGACGAGCTGAAGCGGACGGGAGGCGGGGAAGGGACCGGCGGCCGTCATTGGCTGGCCGTGTAGCGGAAGATTGTTTGCGGCGCGGGCAGTTGGCCCGGTGAGCCGCACATTTCACATGGAGAAAGAAGAGACGTATATGCTTGATGTCTGGAAAGCCGTTGTGATCGGCATCGTAGAGGGCCTTACCGAGTTTTTGCCGGTGTCCTCCACCGGCCACATGATTCTCGCCGGAAGCGCCATCGGGTTTACGGGCCCGAAGGCGGAGACGTTCGAGGTCGTCATCCAGCTCGGCGCCATTTTGTCGGTTGTTGTGCTTTACTGGCGCCGCTGCCTTCGCCTGCTCGGCATTCGGGAAAAAACGCCCGCAGTCGCGGCGGGAACGGTTCATCCGCGCGGCGGCTTAAACCTGCTGCATATTCTGATCGGCATTTTGCCCGCTTCCCTGCTCGGATTCGTCTTTCACGACGCCATCAAGCTGCTTTTTATGCCGGAAACGGTCGTGATCGGCCTCGTGGCCGGGGGGATTTTCATGATCATCGGCGAAAAGCAAAGCCCGCGCGAAACCGCGCCCACCATGGACGATTTGACGTACCGGCAGTGCCTGTACATCGGCGTGGCGCAAATCCTGTCGCTCTGGCCGGGCTTTTCGCGTTCCGGCTCGACCATCGCCGCCGGCATGCTGACCGGCGCTTCCCGCGGAGCATCCGCGGATTTCACCTTTCTGATGGCCATCCCGATTATGGCCGCCGCCACCGGTCTTGACCTGATCAAGAGCCTGGACACGTTTACGCGCGACGATATCCTGCCTTTTGCGGTCGGATTTGTCGTTTCCTTCGTGGTGGCGCTGCTTGCGGTCTCGACCTTCATCAAGCTGGTGTCCCGCCTGAAGCTGACTTATTTCTCGTATTACCGCTTTTTGCTGGCGGCCGTTGTTCTGATCTATATGGTAACCGTGGGATTCTGACGGCACCGTTCCCGGCTTTATCCCTGCAGCTTCTTCATTCTCATCTCATGCAAAAGGATTGTGAAAAACATGCGGCTCCTGCCTGTGCGGCATTGCGCTCCCGGCCAAAAGCTCGGAAAATCGATTTACAATGATGAAGGCCATGTGCTGCTTGGCAAAGGAGTGGAGCTGACTCCCCGGCTGCTGACCCGGCTGGAGGAATACGGCGTTGTGTATATTACCGTGGAGGACCCGCTGACGGAGGATGTGCAAATTGTCGGAGCGATCAGCGATGAAATGCGGATTCAGGCAACCAAAACGATCCGCTCCGAATTCCGCAAGCTGATGTCGGGGTCGCTCCGGACCACAAAGTTTTTGCATCCGCCCGATTTGGCCGAGTCGTTTCGGCCTCTGATCAACGGCCTGATCGACGAGCTGCTCAGCACCAAGCAGGCGATGATTATGCTTGGCGACATGCAAATATCGGATTTCTATTTGTACCAGCATTCCCTGAACGTCTGCCTGTACGCGACGCAGCTTGGCCTGAGCTGCGGCTATAACCGGAACGATCTGTATATGCTGAGCCTGGGCGCCCTCATGCACGACATCGGCAAAACCAAAGTCCGGCAGGAGGTGCTGATGAAGCCGGGCAAGCTGGACCCGGACGAATACGAGGAGGTCAAGAAACACCCCGAATTCGGCTTCGACATTCTGCGGGGGATGGACGGCATTCCGCTTCTGTCGGCGCACTGCGCGTTTCAGCATCATGAGCGGATCAACGGAACCGGGTATCCGCGCGGTTTGAAAAATGGAGAAATTCACGAATTCGCCCAATGGACTGGCATCGCCGATGTGTTCGACGCGATGACCTCGCACCGGGTGTACCGGCCCGCCATGCTGCCGCACAAGGCGGTTGAGGCCCTGTACGCGGGCTCGGGGGAGTTGTTCGACCGGGACAAGCTGGCGCGCTTCCGCGACAAAATCGCCATTTATCCGCTGGGCATCGAGCTGAGGCTTTCTACCGGGGAAACGGGTGTGGTGGTCGACCTGAACGCGGACATTCCGCATCGGCCGATCGTCCGGATCTTCGAACGGGACGGCGTTCCGCTTCATAGCCCGTATGACGTCGATCTGTCCAAGCAGCTGTCCACCATGGTTTCGGACATCAACCGGAGCCTCACCAAGGAATCGCAATATTACGTGTAAAAGACCGGTTCATCGAACCGGCCTTTTCTTTGTTATGCTTCGCTCCGGTGGAGGTCGGAGGCCAGGGTCACCCGGTTTTTGCCGGCACGCTTCGAGGCGTACAACGCTTCGTCCGCGAGCCGGATCGCCTCTGTCGGTTCGGCGCTGTCGGTGGGCCAGAGGGCGGCCCCGATGCTGCAGCCGATCGAGAGCATCCGGTCCTCGATCCGGTAAGGCTGGCTCAGTGCAAACAGAATCCGTTCGCCCGCCAGCCGGGCTTCACGCTTGCTCGCGCCCGGCGTCGTCCGGAGCACCACCACGAATTCGTCTCCGCCGATCCGCGCCGCCAGGTCATGCTCGAGGATGCAAGAATTCAGCCGGCGCGCGGTTTGCTCCAGCAGCCGGTCGCCGGCCGCATGGCCGAGGCTGTCGTTGATGCCTTTGAAGCCGTCGAGGTCGAGGTACAAAATGGCGAGGTGGTGACGCCGCCCGGCTCGTCCCTTCTGCTGGCTCGCCTCGCTCAGGAACTGGTCCAGCGCGATCCGGTTGGCCAGTCCGGTCAACCTGTCGTGCAGCGCCAGGTCGGCCATTTCCCCGAGCTTCGATTCGGTAAGGCTCAGGTTGTCCACCAGATTGCGGAGCGACGAAGACAGCAGCTTCATTTCCCGGATGTGGGAGAACGAAGGGAGGTGGACTTTTTCGCCCAGCCGGAGCCGGTCTGCGGCCCGCGCAAGAAGCCGAAGCGGACGAGAAATCCAGCCCGCCGCAAGCGCCCCGATGACGGCAAAAAGGAGCGAAATCGCCGAGCCGCTGGCGATGATGGTGGTCCGCAGCCGCTGCACCGACGCGAACGCCGTTTCCACCGGCTGGCGCACCAGGATGGTCCAGCCCAAGCCCGGGTAAGCTTCATAGCCGTGCGATTGAATATAGCCGGTCAGGTAGGCTTTGCCGTCGGGATAGGTTTCCGTCATCCAGTCGTTGCCTCCGCTTCGGGCGCGCCGGATGCTCTCCATGCGCAGGGGCTTGTAAAGCAGGTCCTTCGGGCCCAGCAGCACGGTGTCTTCCTTTTGGCTGACGATGAGCACCTCGGTTTGTCCGCCTTTATCCTGAAGGGGCTTCAGCAGCGACTTTTCGACCTCGCGGGACCACTCCCAGCTGAGATGCGCGGCAAATACGCCGGCCAGGCTGCCGTCTTTGTTCCGCATCGGCAGGCTGATGTCAACGAACTGGAGCGGCTCGCCGCTCGGATTCGGCAGGAGTTTGGCCAGCAAAACGGCTTCGTGCACGTCTCCGATAAACGGTTTATGCAAAGCTTCGGTGTAAACGGGACGGGCCGAGATATCCTGCCCGGTCAGAATGCCGCCCGTGGAAGCGGCCACAACGCCCTGCGCATCCAGCAGACCGATCCAGGTGAATGCCGGAATGGAGCGGTTGATGTTCTCGAGAAAGCTACGCCTGTCCCGCAGCGGAACTTCGGGAGCCTGTTCCAGCTGCCGGGCAAAAATTTTCGCTTCTTCGTTGCGGGCCCACATGAAATGATCCAGCTTGTCCGACATGTGATAGGATAACTGGGATAAGGAGTCGCCAATGGAGGTTTCCACCTGCCGGGCCGATTCCCGGCCGACGATGCCGGTCAGAATGGCGGTCAGCAGAAAAGTGAAGGAGGCCAAAAGCAAAGCGAAGATGGAACGCAGGGTGAGGGGCATGATGTCTCTCCAGGTAAGTTAGTCTGAGCCTATTATACCTTCGTTCGAAGGCCCCCAAGAGGACCGAACGGCCTATTTGCTCCGGCTTTTTGCGGTTTTCCTTTCCGCGCAAAGTGAGCTACAATGATAGAATCACCTTTTGGAGGAGGAATACCCTTTGTCGCTGCCGATGATGAGCCCGGAATGGGACCCGTGGGACCCGATCCTATCCTTGAAGCGGCACGGTCGGCACGTGCTGACCAGCGTGGAGATGACGGTTACGAATTTATGCAACATGCGCTGCGAGCACTGCGCGGTAGGCGATGCATTAACCATGAAGGAAGAGGCCAAACTGCCGCTTGCCGGCATTTTGCGGCGTCTGGACGAAGTGGAGCACCTGGAGACAATCAGCCTGACCGGGGGAGAGCCGTCCTTCAGCGAGACGACGGTTCGGGAAACGATCGTGCCTCTGCTAAAATATGCGCGGGAACGCGGCGTACGGACACAGCTGAATTCGAACCTGACCCTCGGCCTGGAGCGGTACGAGCTGATGGCGCCGTATCTGGACGTCATGCACATTACCTTTAACTATACAGGGCCGGAGGATTTTCACGCGGTCGGCTTTGCGCATACGGGCCGGACGACCAGCCGCGAGACGGCGGACCGGCTGTACGGGCGGATGCTGGACAACGCGCGCAAGCTGAGCGAAGGCGGACTGTTTGTTTCCGCCGAGACGATGATCAACTACCGGACGCACGACCGGATGCCGGACATTCACCGCCTCGTGACGGAGATCGGCTGCAAACGGCATGAGGTTCATCCCATGTACCCGAGCGCGTTTGCCGCGAGCCTTCCCCAGCTGCCGCTGGATCAGCTTCGCGCGTCGATCCACCGGCTGCTGGACGCCCGCCAGCCGGAGCTTTGGATGCTGTTCGGCACGCTGCCGTTTTTTGCTTGCGGCGACGCCAAGGAAGACTTGCGTCTGATCCGCAGGCTGGCCGGCGAGCCGAACGTGACGGTCCGCAACGACCCGGACGGGCGCAACCGGCTGAACGTCAGTCTGTTTACGGGCGATGTGCGGGTGACGGATTTCGCCGACGTTCCGCCGCTCGGCAACATCCGGACGGACCGGCTTGACGATGTGTTCGGGCGCTGGCTGGACCATCCGCTTGCCCGGTCGGTAAGCTGCCACTGTCCGCAGGCGGCCTGCTGCGGCCCCAATTTGCTCGTATCCCGGATGTACTACCCGGACACGGATTTTACGAAGCGGTCGGCTCCAGCCGCCGCACCCGATTCAGTTCTTGCGAATCGGGGGTAAAAGAAACCATCTTTCTTTCCATTGAGTACGCAAGGAGAATGGTGCATGAGCATACATTTACAGTGGGGAAAAATCGGACTGAATCTGTTTCTGGTCCTGATTCTGGTCGGAATCAACGCTTTTTTTGTGGCTGCGGAATTCGCGCTGGTCAAGATCCGGCAGACAAGGCTGCAAGAGCTGGCCGGCGAAGGCCGCGCCAACGCCAAGCATGCGCTGGCGGTGACAAGCCGGCTGGACTATTACCTCTCCGCTTCGCAGCTCGGAATTACGCTGGCTTCGCTCGGCATCGGCTATGTCGGGGAGCCGGCGATCGCCGAGCTGATTTTCGAGCCGCTTCTTGCGGCCGTACATATCGAGAACTCGACGCTGGCCCATGTGCTCTCGTTCCTGCTGACCTTTGCCACCATTACCTTTCTTCATATCGTGCTTGGCGAGCAGGCCCCCAAAAACCTGGCCATTCAGCGGGCCGAAGGAACGTCGCTTTGGGTATCCGGCATTCTGGTCGCGTTCACGCGAATCTTCAAGCCGTTTATCTGGGTGCTGAACGCGGCGTCCAACCGCGTGCTGAAGCTGATCGGCGTCCGGCAGGCGTCGGAGCATGAAGCGCATACGGAGGAGGAAATCCGTATCCTGCTCGGGCAAAGCGCCAAAAGCGGGCACATTAACAAGGACGAGCTGAGATTGTTTGACAACATTTTCGAGTTCTCGGACCGGGTTGCCCGGGAAGTGATGCTGCCCCGCACCGACATGGAGTGCCTGTACACCGATCTTCCCATGGAGGAAAACCTGAAGATTGTGTACGAAACCAAGCATACCCGCTATCCCGTGGCGGTCGAAGAGAAGGACCGCATCATCGGATTTGCGCACATCACCGATATTTTGACGGCCCCGCCTGAAAAGCTGGCGCAGCTGCGCAACTTCATCCGCCCGGTGCTGACCGTGCCGGAATCGATGGAGCTGAGCCGGGTGCTCCAGCTGATGCAAAAACGGCATTCGCAGCTTGCCATAGTGGTCGACGAATACGGCGGAACTGCGGGAATGCTGACGGCGGAAGGGATTCTGGAGGAAATCGTCGGCGACATTCAGGATGAATTCGATCTGGACGAGCGCCCCGAGATCGAGCGGCTGGAGGGCCGGCTGTCCGTTGACGGCCGGGTGCTCCTGGAGGAGCTGGAGCATGTAATCGGCCTGGCGATCGACGATGAGGATGTCGATTCCATCGGCGGCTGGCTCTTCAAGATGCTCGAAGGCATTCCGGCGCCCGGCATGCGGTTCGAATATGCAAACCGCTTGTTCGAGGTGGAGGAGACCGACCGGTTCCGGATCATGCGGGTGACGATCTACGATCCGCCCGCCGCGCAAGAGGCCGCTTCCGAGAGCGACTAAGCGTCTCAAGGAAAGCGGAAAAGCCGAACGTTACGATACCCCTGCCAAAGGAGTCCTGCCATGTCTATGAAAACGGTCGTTATGGGTTTGGTCGCCGCGCTGGCGCTTTACGCGGTTTTCCATTACGGAGCGCCGTTCCTCGCCGCTCTTCTGGTTGCGATTCTGCTCGAGCCCCTGGTGCGGATGATCATGAAATACAACCGGGTTTCACGCAAGGTGGCGTCAACGCTCGTTTGTATTTTATTCACCCTTCTCCTGTTCCTTCTGATTTACGGGGTCGGCAACAAAATCGTAAACGAAGCGGTGGATTTCGCCAAGACCGTGGATATGGACGAGGTCATCAATCAGGTGACGGATACCTCCGAAGGCATTCTCAATTCGTTTTCGCCCGCGCTCTCGGCGTCCATCCGCGAGGGGCTGGGCACCGTGATGCGGTCTTTGACGGGCGCTTTATCGGGACTCTCCACTTATGTCCTCTCCCTGGCCGCCACGATTCCAAATTTCTTTTTGTCGTCCATCGTGTTTCTGCTCGCCCTGTTCCTGATCTCGATGACCCTGCCCGAGCTGAAGAAGGCGTTCCTCTCCTTATTTGAGGAAACGACGGCCGCCAAGATGGATTCCGTCCTGATTACGCTGCGCAAGGCGATTAACGGGTTTATCGTGGCGCAGCTGATCATGAGCCTCATCATGTTCGTGCTGCTTCTGGCCGGTTTCCTGATCCTGAATACGGGATACGAGCTGGCGCTGGCTTTCCTGGTCACGGTGGTCGACGTGTTTCCGATTCTCGGCACCGGCTCGGTGCTGATTCCGTGGGCGGTGTACGAGCTTGTTACCGGGAACAGCTTTATGGGCATCGGCCTGATTATCGTCTACATCGTAACGCTGGTCACCCGGCGGGTGGTAGAGCCGAAGGTCATTGGCAACGCCATCGGCATCGGGGCTCTCCCGGCGCTCGTCAGCCTGTTCGTCGGCCTCAAGCTGATCGGCATCGCGGGTCTTTTCCTGGGCCCGCTTGTGGTGATCATCATCAAGTCCATGCGGGCGGTCGGCCTGCTGAACATCAGAATCAAGATCGATTGAACGGCCTTTCTGCCAACGCGGATTGGCATGCGAAAGAACCTTCATCTGCCGCCGAAGCGGAGTTGAAGGTTCTTTGTTGTATATGCGGGCAGATATCGTCGCTTCAGAACACCTTTTGGGCTTCTCGTTCCGTCTTGAGAATTTCCACCGCTTCGCGGAACCGCTGGGAATGCACGATTTCTCTTTCGCGCAAAAACTTCAATCCATCCTGAAGATCGGGGTCGTCCGTCATGTCGATGAGCCATTGATACGTCGCCCGGGCCTTTTCTTCGGCGGCGATATCCTCGTACAGATCGGTGATCGGGTCGCCTTTTGCCTGTATGTACGTCGCCGTCCACGGGACGCCTGCGGCGTTTTCGTAAAAAAGCGCTTTGTCGTGATTGACGTAATACGGATCGAGACCAGCCGCCTTGATTTGTTCAGGCGTTGCATCTTTCATCAGCTTATACACCATCGTGGCAATCATCTCCAGATGGGCGAATTCTTCTGTTCCGATGTCGTTCAGGACGCCAATAACCTTGGTCGGAATAGTATACCGCTGATTCAGATAACGCAGCGCTGCGGCCAGTTCGCCGTCCGCCCCTCCGTATTGCTCCAGAAGCAGCTTCGCCATGCGCGGGTCGCATTTGCTTACCCGGACCGGATACTGCAGCTTTTTCTCATAAATCCACATGTTGACCTGATTCCTCCCTTCTTTTACGGGCGGTCTAGACCTGCCACGGCCACGGAGCTTCCGCCCAGTCCCACGGCTCCCGGCTCGGATCATGCCCAAACTGCATAAGCGGCCCATATGCCGCCACATATCTTGCGGCCAGCTCCGCTCGCTGCGTGGCGAACTGATTGAACTGGCGGATGGCTGCGGCATCCAGCGGATGGGTGTCCAGGTACAGGGTCAGCTCGACCAAAACGAAGTCCACCGCCTGGAGCTCCTCCAGCAGCCGGTAATATTGGGCGTCGTATTGCTTAGCCATGCGATTTTCCCTCCTTGCCGGAAAACGGCGGGTACGGACTGTACAGACAAGGCCAAAGTGTTCCGGCACGGAGCGCGGTATGCGGGTCGAATTGCGGCAAATTCATCGGCTGAAATCCCAGATAAAGCTGCGGCGGCGTGTTGTAGACTTTGACCCGGATCGGGGGGCAAGGGTCGAACGGTCCGATGTACGGCTCATAAGCGCGGTATTGGACACTACTCACGGCATAAGCCTCCTTTACATTTGCTGGGCGTGCTATTTCTACCTTATGACGCGGCGGCGGATTCTTTCCGGTTTGCGCAAAAAAAGCTTCTTTCAGGGCTTTATTGAATGTGCATAAAAGGCTGGAAATGTTGGAAACTTATCCTTACTGCATCTGCGCCAAAGGGGACTTTAACTATGTTTGAGCTATTGAAAAAGATGCTTTCGTCCGGACGGAATGAAAAAGCCAAGAAAAAGCGTCAAGAGGAAGAAGCCGGGCGGAAGAACGGCGGTCAGGACGGCCGGCTTGGCGCCGGGCTCCCGGACACGGCGGATTTTTTGCGTGCAACGCTCGGCCAAAGCTCCGATTTTCTTTTTCGGGAAGTGGGGGAATCGTCCAGTGCGGCCGTCTGCTTCTTTAAAGGGATGGTGGATGCCAAACTGCTGTCCGAGCTGTTAAACGCCTTGGTAAAAATGACCACGGATGTGCCAAAGGAGCCCAATTTGTCCGAGCGGCTGATGGAACGGCTTCCTTTCGCGCTGGTGAGCTACGTGGATACGGAATCGGCCCTTTTAAAGGAAATTTTGGATGGGCAGGTTATCATATTGCTGACCGGAACGCAGGGCGCTTTTGTCGTTACCCTGCAAGGCAGCGAACAGAGAGCAATCGAAGAGCCCTCTTCGCAGACGGTTATTCGGGGGCCGAAGGAAGGCTTTACGGAAAATATCGGGACCAACATCGCCCTGCTGCGGCGCAGGGTCAAGGCGCCCAAGCTTCGGATCGAAACGCAAACCATCGGGCGGCTGACCAAAACGGAAGTGTCGCTTGCCTACCTGGACGGAATCGCGAAGCCCGAGGTGCTCCAGGAAATCAAATCCCGGCTCAAGGCGATCGAAACGGACAGCATTCTGGAGAGCGGCTATCTGGAAGACTTTCTGCGGGACAAAGGCTATACCCCGTTTCCGACGCTCTTTAACACCGAACGGCCGGATGCGGTGGCTTCCGGCATTTTGGAGGGTAATGTTGCCATCTTTGTGGACGGCACACCGTTCGTGCTGTTGGCGCCGGTGACCTTTTTCAAATTTCTTTTTTCGAGCGAAGACTACTACCAGGCGTATGACATTTCCACCTTTTTGCGGCTGGTCCGGATCCTTTCCTTGTTGTCGGCGACCTTCCTGCCGTCCCTCTTTATTGCGGTTACGTCCTTTCACCAGGAGATGCTGCCGACGACGCTGCTTATCAGTTTGACTGCGCAGCGGGAGGGAACGCCGCTTCCGGCCGTGCTGGAGGCGCTTATCATGGAGTTTACCTTTGAAGTCATCCGGGAAGCGGGGGTCCGCATGCCGAGGGCCATCGGCCCGGCTATTTCGATTGTGGGCGCCTTGGTGCTCGGGCAGGCGGCCGTTCAAGCCGGGCTTGTTTCGGCGGCGATGGTCATTGTGGTTTCCTTCACCGCCATTTCCAACTTCGTCATCCCCGCCATCAATATGGCCGCCGCCATTCGCCTTCTGCGGTTTGTCTTCATGATCCTGGCGGGAACTCTCGGGTTGTTTGGCGTGCTTGGGGGCATCATTCCCGTTCTGGTCCACCTCATCGCCCTGCGCAGCTTTGGCGTTCCTTATCTGACGCCGCTGGTTCCCTTCGACAAATCCGCCTTCCGCGATTTTGTCTATCGGGCGCCTTGGACCAAAATGGGGAAGCGTCCCATCACCATGGCGGCCGACAACCGGACGCGGCAGGGGGGCGGAACGGGAAGCGGGCAGGGAAGGAAAAAACCGAAATCCTAGAAACGAAGGGAGCAGCGGGCGAATGGGGAAATGGAAGCGGGTCGTACCAGCCGTCGTTTTGGGCCTCCTGGTGACCGGGTGCTGGAACCGTACCGAATTGAATGAGCTCGGGATTGCGTCGGGAACCGGTTTTGACCTGGAGGAGGGGAATTGGGCCGTCACCTATCAGGTCATCGTGCCCTCGGCCATGTCTTCGGGGACCGGCTCCGTTTCCTCGGGAGGTTCACAGCCGGCGGTGCATGTCTACACGACCAAAGCCAAAACGATTTTTGAAGCAAACAACCTGAGCAACCTGGAGTTTCCCCGCCGATTGTTTGTCGCCCATAACAACGTAGCGATCATTAGCGAAGAGGTGGGGCGTAAGGGCATCGGCGAAATCATCGATGTGTACTTGCGGCAGCCGGAAGCCAGGGAAACGGTTCAGCTGCTGGTGACCGAAGGGACCGCAACGGATATCCTGAACAAGCTGCTGCCGCCGGAAAAAATTCCGGGCGTCAGCATCGCCGATATTTTGCGGCAAGAGCACCGGAATACCTCCAAGCTTCCGAATGTGAACATTCATGATTTTGCCCTTCATCTGAGCTCCGACAGCGGTTTTATTGTGCTGCCGGTGATTGCCGTCGCGGGAGACGAATTGGCAGGCGAGCCCAAGCAGCTTGAGTCCCAGGACATCAACAAAGAAACCTCGCCTTCTTTTAAACTGCGGCTGACCAAGCTTGCCGTGTTCCAGAAGGAAAAGCTGATCGGCTGGATGAGCCTGAAGGAGGGGCTGGGGTTGTCCTGGATCAGAGGGGATGTGAAAGAAACAGCTTTGTCCTTTCCAGGCGGCAGCGATGGATTCTACTCCTCCGCGCGTGTCATGAGGGCGTCCACCAAGCTAATTCCCAGAAAGAACGGGGACCGCTACGGGCTCCGGATTCAGGTAAACGCCAAAGTCGTGTTGACGGAAGCGACCGGAAAAGGCGACCTGTCCAAGGAGAAGGAAATCCAGGTGCTGGAACGGTCCATTGCCAATACCATCAAGGCCGATATCGAAAAAACCTTGGACTACATCCAAAATCAGAAGGCGGACATTGCCGGTTTCGCCGATGTCTTCCACCGCAAGTTTCCGCGCGACTGGCGCCGAATCAAAAACAGTTGGCAAGATCAGCTAAGCCGCATGGATATCGATGTGGAGGTAAAGGCGACCATCAAGCGGCCGGGCCTGATCATGAGATCGATCGAGAGTATGACGCAGGAGAAATGAAGCCGACGGAGGCCGGAAAGGAGCAGCGCCGCAATGAAAAATGTGCCGATTCGGGTTTCCTATCTGGTTTTGACGCTGATTATCTTTGAAATCGGAAGCACCACCCTGTTTTTACTTGGAGCAAAAGCGGGAAGAGATGCCTGGCTTTCCATGCTGATCGGCGCGGCTGCCGGTTTTTTGCCCCTGTTGATGTACCTGTTCATCCATCGGCTGGACCCGGAAAAGAACCTGTTCGAGCTTTTCCGGCATTATTGGGGGAAGGCGCTGGGCAGCCTGGCCGGTCTGGCCTTTGCCGCTTATTTTCTTTTGGAGGCTTCCCGCAATCTCCGGGACTTCGGCGATCTCACCAGCCTGACGGTTTTAAGCCGAACACCGATTATGATGATCATGTTCATCGTCATCGTTGTAATTGGAAACACCATGAGATACGGGGCGGAAAACATGATTTTGACGATCGTCAGCATGCTCCCGCCGATGATGTTGGGTTATGTCATCCTGCTCGGCTTTTTGGCCGCAACCAATCTGGTTCACTGGGAATTTTTTTTTCCGGTTTTGGAAAACGGCATAAAGCCCGTGTTTGACGCGGCGATTCCGGAGCTGTTGTCCTTCCCGTTCAGCCAAACCGTCCTTTTCCTGGTGTTTTTCTCAATGGCAGAGCCCAAGCGAAACCTCGCCAGATCAGTTATGCTCGCCTATGCGGGCATCGGGCTGTTTCTTACCGTGATAAATGAAATCAGCGTGCTTGTACTAGGGCCCAAGCTTGCGGCCAACAGCACCTATCC
This sequence comes from Gorillibacterium sp. sgz306347, assembly GCF_059735245.1. Lineage (NCBI taxonomy): Bacteria > Bacillati > Bacillota > Bacilli > Caryophanales > Paenibacillaceae > Gorillibacterium > Gorillibacterium sp. sgz306347. Next base: position 9,718 of record NZ_JCAPET010000031.1, on the reverse strand, counting down.
GATCCTGGAGGTGGTTCAGCTGATCCAGGTCACACGGGTGTTCCAGCGCTCGGATGCGCTGTTTGTTATGATTTTGTTTTTGGGGCTTGGGAGCAAGCTCTGTCTGTTTTATATGGGTGCTTTGATCGGCTTGCGGCAGGTCACGGGGCTGCGGGTTAAGGTTTGGATCCTCCCGATCGGAGCGATCATTTACACGGCCGCCTTGTTCCCGCCGACATATACCGAGTTCGTTACCTTGGGACTGGGCTTTCTGGTTACGCGTGTTTACCCGGTGTTTCAGCTTCTTCTGCCCGCGCTGCTGCTGCTTGTCATGCTGCTCAGAAGGAAGAAAAAAGGACCAAAGACCGTCTCCGGTTCACCCGGCGCAGGTTAAATGCAGACGAAGGTAACGGTTTTTCCGAATTATTGTCTGATTTTTCTAAAAATAAGAGCCGAGTTCCTTTTCTCGAGAGGAGAGAACCGCTATAGTGAAAGGTAGACCCTCACTTATTACTTGATGGATGGGAATGTTCCCCTTGAAAAGAAAAGGCATGACCCTTCGCCTGGTCATCATTATCCTGATCGGTTCGTTTGTGCTGCTTGCGGTCGGCTTCAGCCAGGCCATAGCGTACAAGGCAAACCGGAGCTCCTTGATCGAAAGCTACCTGATTAACAATTACCAGTATGCGCAGAAGCTGAAAGCCAACACCCAGGAGCTGGTCGGCTCGATGTCGAGCAACGTGGCTTCGATCGCATCCGTCGCCGGACGGGACGAGCCGATGACCAGCACCGAATTCTGGGATTTGTATGCGCAGAACGACGAAAATTTCAATTCCATGGTTCGGGTGGACGAAAACCGGGTTGTCCGCAGCATCGCGCCTTCCGGAACCGGCATCCGCGTTGGAGACCGGCTCGTTTCCAAAGCCGCGCTGGACGCGATGGAAGCGAAACGCCCGACGATCTCCCCGCCGTTTGTGACCACGACCGGCCGGCTGATCATTTTGATTACCGCCCCCGTGTTTGGCAGCTCGGGCGAATACAGGGGTTACGTGGGCGGAACGATTTATTTGCAGGAAGCAAATGCCTTGAACCGGCTGCTGGAGAAGCATTTTTTCGGAAACGGCTCTTACGTGTATGTCGTGGATTCGCTGGGGCGGAACATCTTTCACCGCGACCGCGACCGGGTCGGCGAGGATGTCACGCGGAACGCCGTCGTAGCCGAATTGTTGGCGGGCCGAAGCGGCTATCAAAGCGTGGTCAATACAAAAGGTGAGGCTTATTTTGCCGGATACGCCTATGACAGCCAGAATAAATGGGGCATTGTCGCCCAAACGCCGACGTCGATCATCAACGGTCCGCTCGGCCGGCTTCGCACTCAGCTGCTCTGGCAAGCGGCGGCTTTTATGGGACTGGCTCTATTGGCGGGCTGGCTGGTGGCTTTCTGGATCGGCCAGCCGCTTCTGGCGCTGGCCGAATATGCCGACCGGTCGACGCTGAACCGTCCCGGCAAACAGGTTCCGCTGCGCCGCCTCCGGTGGAAAACATATGAGACCAAGGTGCTTTATCAAAGCTTTGAGGCCGCGGTAAAGCACAACGAGAGCTTTATGCGGCAGCTGCATCAGCATGCTTATCATGACGGTCTTACGGGACTGAAAAACCGCCGGTCGTTTAATGAAACGATGGCCGATCTGGCCCGGGAAACGCGCGTCTGCTCCCTGATTCTGCTGGACGTCGACCGGTTCAAGCAGGTGAACGACCGGTTCGGGCATCAGCAGGGCGATCAGGTGCTGCAGTTTGTGGCCCAGCTCATCCAAAAGGAAGCGGACGAAATGGAGCTGTATTTCCGTTACGGCGGAGAGGAATTCGCCTGCATCGCAGTGGATGCGGGTCCCGACGAAGCGAGAGGGATTGCGGAACGGCTGCGTCGGGGAATCGAAGCGGCCGAAGCCCCGGAGGGCATCCGTATCACCGTATCGCTGGGAGCGGCCTGTTATCCGGCGCACGGCTCTCTCGACGAAGTGCTTGCCCGGGCGGACGAAGCCTTGTACGAATCCAAACGCGCCGGGCGCAACCGCACGACCGTTTACGGCGACCCGCCTGATTTCTCTCCGGGTGAGCGGGGCGGGATGTAGTCCCTGCGCTCCGCCGGACTCGCCGGACCTTGCCATGAAGGCTTGTCCGGACATCGGGGAAAAGGAAGGCACACAAAAAAGGCTTGGCGCAGCCAAGCCTTTTTTGCAGGGGAGCGGTTAGCGGTGGTGTTTTTTGATCTTCTTGACCACGATCAGAGCTTTCACCAGAATAACCTTCGGTTTTCTACGGCTCATGGAATCCAACCCCCTTCAACAAGATAGTATAATATATGGATCGCTCGCTTCGGCCGTATGGGTCGTTCGAGCAAGGCAAAGGCCGTATTTTTGGCGGGATGGTGGATATTGCGGGCAAAGGTCCTTTTTCCCGGTTGCAAAAGGTCAAGGCGTCCATGCTATAATTTTGAAAGGCACCGGGGGAGGCATGCGGCAATGATCCGGTTTTACAGGAACTATTTTCAGAACAACCTGTTCATCAAAATTATTTTGCTTTTTTCGGCGATTACCATTGCCACGGTCAGCGCCATTTCCGTCTTCATGTACCGCAGCATGGCGGATTCCGTGGTGCAGCGGGAGCTGGACAATCAGAAGAGCGCAATCGAAAGCGTGCACGCTTATTTGGGAAACCGCTATCAATATACGCAGGATCTTGTTTTGGATATTTACCGTGACGAAGAGCTGGCGGGGAACGTTTCCGCTTTTTTGCAAAATTCCTATACGGATTACGTCCGAAACCGCCTGGACCGGTACTTCAACGGCCTCAACACTTCTTCTTCGGACCTCATGATGTACTTCCGCCGCAAAATCGATGCCGAGCCGTCTCTCCGGCATCTGCTCCTGTACAGCACCGAGCAGCAGTATTTATACGATCTCTCCCGCAACAACCGGCTGACGCTCGTTCCGGCGAACGCCGCCCACTCCTTCATCCCCGACGCGATGAACCGGGAAGACAAGACGCTGGCCCTGCCGAACGTCTGGATCACGCGCGCCATCCGCGAAACCGACGCCCGTTTTTATTCGTTTCAAGTGCCGGTCACCAACAAGCAGACGCTGAAGCCGATCGGCCGCCTTGCCGTCTATTTCGACGCGGACGCGATCTGGGACGTTCTTGGCGGGTACCGGAAGGAGCTGATGGGCGACCTCGTGGTTCTGAACGAAAACGGGGACGTGGTCTTCGATTCGGCGGGCCGCTATTATAACCGGGAATACCCGTATGCCGACGAGGTGCTGAATTCGTACGCCTCCGAAAGGGCCGTGAACAACCGGTACATCACTAAGCTGTCCAACAACCCGGGCGGGTTTACGGTGGCGAGCATTGTGCCGAAAGAAGAGCTGGCCAAGAAATACCGGGGCATCCGCAACACCATCGGAATATTGGCCGGTCTGTGCATCGCGGTAGCCATCGTGATCCCTGCGCTGTTTATCATGAATTTCGCCAAACGGGCGAACGGCATCATCCGGTTTACCCGCAAGGTGAAGAGCGGAGACCTGACCGTGCGCATTGAAGACAAGAGGGAAGACGAGCTGGGGCAGATCGCCAAGAGCTTTAACGACATGCTGGAGGAATTGAACCATTATGTCGACAAGGTGCTCAAGGTAGAGCTGAGCGAAAAACGGATGGAGCTGACCGCGCTGCAGGCGAGGGTCAATCCGCATTTTCTCTACAATACGCTTGAGGTTATCCGCATGCGGGCGGTTTCCCAGGGAGCGGAGGATGTCGGGGAGATGATCTACAGCCTCTCCGCCCTGTTCCGAAGCTTTGTCCATCAAAAGCCGGTTTACCGGCTGCAGGATGAACTGGAGGCTTGCAGGCTGTACCTGGAGCTGTTCCGCATCCGGTATAAAGACAAGTTCCGCTATGAAATCGACTGCCCGCCGGAGCTTGCCCGGATAACGGTGATGAAGCTGTCGCTGCAGCCGATTGTAGAGAATTACATCGTCCACGGCTTGCAGCGGGACCAGACCGATAACCGGGTGGTGATCCGCGTGGAGCGGACAGAGGAAGGCATCCGGGCCGTAGTGGCGGATAACGGAGCCGGCTTTGCTCCGGAACGGCTGGAGCAGGTGCGGGATTCGATCCACCGGCCGGAAGACGGCCGCGAATCCTTCGGACTGCGCAGCATTCAGGAACGTTTCCGGCTGCTGTACGGGGCGCCTTACGGGCTTTCCGTGGAAAGCCGGCCGGGGGAAGGGACCGCCGTGACGGTGCTGTTCCCCGACATCGCAGAGGAGGCGCAACATGTACAAGATCTTTCAGGTTGACGACGAGCCCTTCATTCTCGAAGGGCTGTATGATTTGATCGACTGGTCCGCGTTTGGGCTGGAGATCGTCGGACAGGCGGCCAACGGCGCCGCCGCGCTGGCGGCCCTGGAAAAGACGCCGGTGGACATTCTCATGACGGACATTTCCATGCCGCAGATGAACGGCCTGGAGCTGATCGCGGAGGCACGGAAGCTGAATCCCGACCTCAAGGTCATCATTCTGAGCGGCTACAACGAATTCGATTACCTGAAGGCGGGACTCAAGCTCGGCATTGAGAATTACCTGCTAAAGCCGATCAATATTACCGAGCTCAAGGCAACGCTGCGGACGGCGGTCGAAAAGCTGGAGGAAGGCCGGACGGAACGGATGCTGCAGGCGTACGGAACCGAGGTGCTGAAAGAAAACACGCTGCACCGCTACCTGACCGGACGCATCCAGCCCAAAGAATTCAGCGAGCGCGCCGAGCTGCTCGGCCTCGACCTGACGCATCCGTATGTGCTGGCGGCGATATTGCGGCCCGACCGCCAGACGTCCGGAGCAAAGCAGGCGCTGGAGAAGGAGCTGGCGGCCGGTCCTGCGGCAGCGTATTATCAGGACCCGGACGGGAGCTTCGTGCTGATCCTGTCCTTCCGCGACCCTTTGGAGGGGCGGCGGAAGGCGGTGGAGGCGCTGGAGGCGTTCGCCGGCCGATTATCCGGCTTCACGCCTGTCCGGATCGGGCTTGGCGGCGCGGTCCGCAACCCGGGGGAAGCCCCAAGAAGCTACTCGGAAGCAAGGAAAGCGCAGGAATACTTCGTTCTGTACCCCGAAAAGCGGGTGCTGGCGTACGATGAGCTTCCGGCTGAAAAGGAGCTGAGGCTGGAGGAGCCTTTCGAATGGGAGGACTACGCAAAGCTGATTTTGGCCAAGGACCGCGAGGGGCTGAAAGCGAAGCTGGCGGCCCTGTTCGACGGCTTTCCCGCGGCGGAAGGCGTGTCCGTCCAGCAGGAAAGGGTCCGCGGCATCGCCCTTGAGCTGGTCATCCGCTTCAAAATGGAGCTGCAGGCGATCAAACGGGCCGAGGAGCCGGAGCTATTCCGCAGCTGCTTCGACCGGGTGAGAGCGGCGCCGGATGCCTATGCCATGCGGGAAGCCTTGCTCGAGGCGGCGGATATGGCAGTGGAGTCGCTAGAAACCGACGTCAAAAGCCCGGTGATCCAGCAGGTTTTGAATCATATTCACGAGGCTTACAACACCGACCTGTCGCTGAAACAGCTTGGGGGAGAGTACAACATTCACCCTGTCTATCTGGGCCAGCTGTTCCATCGCGAAACGCGGGAGACGTTCAACGACTACATGAACCGGTACCGCATCGAGAAATCCAAGGAGCTGCTCCGCACCACGAATCTGAAGGTTCATGAAATCGCCAAGATGGTCGGGTACTGGGAAACGGGATACTTTTACCGCCAGTTCAAAAAATATGTAGGGATCACGCCTACCGATTTTAAAGGGATGCTTTAGCGGATATCCGCTGGCGTCCTTTGTCTTTAATTTGTGCATGACATATTTAATTTGTCGTCTATTTGTAACCTTGTTTCACAATTATAGTAGAGGAAGATTCAGCGAAACCGATTACAAACGAGAATGCTTCTGCCTCATGTCCGGTTTCGTGACACAATTTAGGGGAGGTTTATGAATGCACACCAAGAGAAAGCGTTTTACTGTTACAGGTCTGCTGCTCATGTGTCTCGTCCTTGTACTGACGGCGTGCGGCGGCGGAAGCAGCTCCGAAAGCTCCGCCAGTCCTTCGGCATCCGCTGCAGCGGGAACCGACAACGGCGGCGCGGCCAGCGGCGAACCGGTTAACCTGATCTGGTATACGGTCGGCGCTCCGCAAAAAGACCTTGAACTGGTCACGGAAGAAATCAACAAGTACACGGCTGAAAAAATCGGCGTGACGGTTGACATCAAGATGATCGACTACGGCGATTACACGCAGAAAATGCAAGTCATGGTCGCTTCCGGCGAACCGATGGACATTATGTTCACCTGCTCCTGGGCATTCGACTACATCCAAAACGCCCGCAAAGGCGCCTTCTACGAGCTGGACGAACTGCTGAAAAACGAAGGAAAAGACATCGTTGCGGCAATCGACCCGGCCTTCCTGGAAGGAAGCAAGCTGAACGGCCACAACTACGGCATTCCGGCCAACAAAGAGCTGCCGGCGCAAGAAGTATGGCGCTTCAACAAAACGCTGGTTGACAAATACAACCTTGACATTTCGGGCGTGCGCTCGCTGGAAAGCCTGGAGCCGCTCCTGAAGACGATCAAGGAAAACGAGCCGAACGTTACGCCGTTCGCCATCGTCCGCGATCACATGCCGCTGGTCGAATACGACTACATCATGCAAAGCGATCCGCTCGCCGTCAAAGTCGGCGACGGCGATTACAAAGTCGTCAACATCCTGGAAACGCCTGAAATGAAGCAAGCGCTCCAAACGATGCACAAGTACTACAAAGCGGGTTACATCGCTCCCGAAGCGGCGAACACCTCTTCGAACGACGACCTGATGAAATCCGGCAACTGGTTTGTCGACCGCGCCTCCACGCAGCCGCTGGCCGATAACCTCTGGTCCACCAGCCTTGGCTACCCGATCGTTTCGACGCCGGCCGGCGACCCGTACATCTTCAACTGGTCGGTTATGGGCTCGCTGCAAGCGATCTCCGCGAACTCCGAGCATCCGAAGGAAGCGATGAAGTTCCTGAACCTGCTGAACACGGACCCGTACCTCCGCAACCTGGTTGACTCCGGGATCGAAGGCACGCACTACGAAAAGATCAGCGACAACATGATCAAAAACCTGCCCGAGTCGAAGAACTATGACATGCCTTCCTTCTCGCTTGGCAACATCATGATCAACTACCTGAACGAAGGCGACCCGGAAAACAAATGGGACGAATTCAAGAAGTTTAACGAATCCGGCAAAGAAGCGCCGCTGCTTGGCTTCCACTTCGACACGACGAACGTCACGAATGAAGTTGCAGCTATGCAGAACGCCAAAGCCGAGTTCTGGGCTCCTCTGATGACGGGTACCGTCAACCCCGACGAATACCTGCCGCAAGCGATCGAGAAGCTGAAAGCGGCCGGTCTTGACACGCTGATCGCCGAAGCGCAGAAGCAAGTCGACGCATGGAGAGAAGCTAACGGCAAGTAAGTTCGCATCTTTCAGCGCATCCGTCGAACCCGGCGGGTGCGCTTTTCACTGGCACCCCTTCCCCGACGGGCCGCCGGAAATCCCGGCGGCGGGGCGGGAGCAGCCGCATACCGATCAGGATGAACGGCGATTGATAAATGGCACCGTCCGGCGATGGACGGTTCCGTTTATCCTCGCCGTTCCCATAAAGGAGGTCCACAGTGAGCAAAGTCAGCGGGTTTTTTAAAGATCTCAACAAAAACAAGGCACTGCTTTTCATGGTCCTGCCGGGAGCCCTCTGGTTTATCATTTTCTCGTACTTGCCCATGTTCGGGGCCGTTATCGCGTTCAAGCAATACCGGTTCAACAAGGATGGCTTCTGGGCGAGCATCGTCAACAGCAAATGGGTCGGATTCGACAACTTTGAGTTCCTGTTCAAGACAGACGCCGCGTACATCATTACGCGGAACACCATCCTTTATAACTTTGTAAGCATCATTCTCGGCACCCTGCTGTCCATTGTGATGGCGATCGTGCTGCACGAAATCGTCAACAAAAAGCTGGCGAAGGCCTATCAGACCGGCATGTTCCTGCCGTACTTTCTGTCCTGGGTTATCGTCGGATATTTTACGTTCAGCTTCCTGAGCCGCGACCGCGGTCTCTTGAACCAAATTCTGGAGACATTTGGCGTTGATCCGATCTCCTGGTATTCCGAACCCAAATACTGGCCGTTCATTATCGTGTTCGTCGGCTTGTGGAAATCGGTCGGCTACAACAGCGTCGTCTACCTGGCCTCCATCACGGGCTTTGACAAATCCCTGTACGAAGCGGCCATGATCGACGGAGCCAACAAATGGCAGCAAATCCGCAACATCACGCTTCCGCTCTTGCGCCCGCTGATCACCATTTTGACACTCTTGGCCATCGGGAAAATTTTCTACGCGGACTTCGGTCTGTTCTATCAGGTTCCCCGCGACTCCGGCACCCTGTATTCGGTGACCAACGTTATCGACACCTACGTCTACCGCGGCCTGAAGACAACCGGCGAAATCGGCATGAGCACCGCAGCCGGGCTTTACCAGTCCGTCGTCGGCTTTATTCTGGTTATCACGTCCAACGCCCTCGTGCGCAAATACGACCGGGATAACGCGCTGTTTTAACAGCTGCCCGGCTATCTCGGAAAGGAGCGATTGCTTTGCGCAAAGCCAAAATGCGGGACTTTCATCAACTGAGCCCGACCTGGAACGTGCTGTTCAACATCTTTGCCGGCCTTTTTGCCTTTATGTGCGTATTTCCGTTCGCATTCGTCGTCATCATTTCCTTTACCAATGAGAAGGTGCTGGCGACGGACGGCTACCGCCTGATCCCCCGGGAGTGGAGCCTCGAAGGCTACAAATACGTGTTTCAGACCGGCGACGCCCTGCTGCGCGCTTACGGGGTAACCATTGCCGTAACCGTCATCGGGACGCTCATCAGCCTTGCCGTCATTTCACTGTACTCGTACGCCATTTCCCGCAAGGCATTCAAATACAGAGGGTTCTTTTCCTTCCTCGCCTTCTTCACGATGCTGTTTAACGGCGGTCTGGTTCCGACCTACATCGTCGTGACCCGCCTGCTTCACATGAAGGACACCATCTGGGCGCTGATCCTGCCCATGGCGGTCGGGGCGTTTTACATTATGATTTTGCGGACGTTCTACAATTCCAGCGTACCGGACGCGATTATCGAATCCGGGAAGATCGACGGCGCCGGCGAATTCGGCATTTTCTTCCGGCTCGTGCTCCCGCTCTCCCTGCCCGGTCTTGCCACCATCGGCCTTTTCAGCACGCTGGGGTACTGGAACGACTGGTTCAACGCGCTGCTGTACATCGACGATCCGAAGCTGGTTCCGCTGCAATCCATGCTGATGCGGATCGAGACCAGCATGCAGTTTATTATGCAGAACGCCGCCAACAGCCCGCTCGGCTTCGGCGCCATGCAGAACATGCCGCAGGACACCGCCCGGATGGCGATGGTCGTGCTGGCGACCGGTCCGATTATCTTCGCTTACCCGTTCTTCCAGCGTTACTTCATTCAAGGCCTGACCATCGGCGCCGTAAAAGAGTGAGTGAGATCGAGAAACCATACTGGCCGCGCGCCAACCTGGCGGAGCGGATAAGCGGGAACTAACAACGCGCGTGCGAAGCCGGGCCGGAGGGGATTTGGAACTGAAGG